>JAAYKT010000284.1 GCA_012522255.1 Clostridiales bacterium | reverse complement strand
TCTTCATTTAGTATAAAAAATTATATAGTTTTTCAAAAATAAACAGCTTATTGGAGGTTGGGATATTGTCAAGTATTAGAACAGATTTGGCTTTGGAAGCAAAAGAAATACGGGAAGAAGAAGGCATGAAGAGTATACCGGGTGTAGAAACAGATGTGGATGCCGGTGCCCGGATTAAGATTACACGAGTACAGATAACCGAGGAATCAGCGGCAAAACTATTGGGAAAGCCTATAGGCAATTATATTACTATAGAGGTGCCGGAACTTAGGAAAAATGATATTGATTTGATGGAAGAAACAAGCAGAACTATTGCCAAAGAACTTATAAGACTGACAAATTTAAAAGATGACTCGTCTATTTTGATCGTTGGATTAGGGAATTGGAATGTGACCCCTGATGCCTTGGGGCCCAAAGTGACAGAAAAGGTTTTGGTAACCCGTCATATGACTGAGTATGTACCAGAACAAATAGATGATAGTATAAGGCCTGTATCTGCTTTATCACCCGGTGTATTGGGAATTACCGGTATAGAAACAAGTGAAATAATATTGGGAGTGGTTAATCGTATTAAGCCGGATTTAATAATAGCAATAGATGCATTGGCATCCAGAAAGATGGAAAGAGTTAATTCAACAATACAAATTTCCGATACTGGAATAAATCCCGGCTCCGGGGTTGGAAATAACAGAAAAGAACTCAATAAGGATACATTAGGTATAGATGTTATAGCCATAGGAGTTCCTACAGTTGTGGATGCCGCAACTATGGCCAATGATACCATAGATATGATGATTAGTGGCTTTTTAAAAGAAGGGAAAAACAACAGTGCATTTGTGGAAATGCTTAATAGTTTTAATAACAATGAAAGACTTTCGTTAATAAATGAGGTGTTTACTGATGATGTAAAAAATTTAATGGTTACACCAAAGGAAATAGACAGCATTATAGACGATATTTCAGATGTTATTGCCGATGGTTTGAATATATCGTTACATCCGGGTATAGAAATGGACGATACAAGCAGGTTTATTAATTAGTTAATTATTAGCATAATATATTAAAAAAAAGCATATAAAAGAAAAGATATAGTAAATAGCTTTAGCATTTTATTTTTATCTTTTAACAAGGCACATATTTAAATAGTGGAGATAAATATGTGCTTTATTCTTATCATTTGGAAGAAAGGGTAGAGATATTTGTACAGATCAAAAAGCAATTTTTTTTTCATATTGGCAGTACTTATACCAATAATTATCATAGTATTATTGTTTAGTTTCTTTAAATTTTCCTTTGAATATGTGTATATTTTGAAGAACACAATACCCGGCTTCAATTTGTTCAGTAATGGCGAAAATAGCGTGCATATTGCAAGTTCTGAATTGATTCATAATGATAGCATAGGAAAAATGAGATTCAATCCCCTGAATTATATTCAGTTTTCATTTTTTGGATTCTCCCAAATAAAAAATGATGGGCATCTACTGAGTACAAATAAATCAGTGAAAAGTTTACTTGAAATAGATAGTTATTTAGATGTTCCGGAAGGAGAAATATTTTTTAGTGAAGAAGATGAATATCTGATTGAGGAATCCGATATAAAAGGAAATGAAAGTAACACGCGTGTAATGGAAAATATGCAGGAAGAATTCTATTCAAATGTAACAGCACCGAAAAAAATTGCACTGACCAAGAAAAGTCCTGAAATTTTGGTATATCACAGTCATGCTACGGAAAGCTATACGCCATGTACCGAAGGCAATTACCATACTCTTAATGAAAAATATAATGTTATATCAGTT
>JAAYKT010000283.1 GCA_012522255.1 Clostridiales bacterium | reverse complement strand
TGGTATAGGATGCCGATTCCTATGCACCTTTTTATTTTAGTTAAATTTAAGTAAAAATAAACAACGGACCGGGGCAAAGACCGGTTATTGGCATGCATGGCACTGCAATTGCCACACGGTCTGCCGTCCCCCTGACATATCTACTGACACTTCTTATAAAAACCCAATTTATTTAGTATGTTTTTAAAACCTTTATCATCGTTCGGTACCTCTATAAATCCATCACAACCGTATCCAAAAGCCGCTTGTCTCAAATATCTATCGTCTAATTCTGCAGTAATAATGATCTTTATGCGGTTTTCGGGCTTGAATCCAAATTGTTTTTCAATATCCCTTGTCAATTTCAAAACAGTAAAACCATCCATTTTAGGCAACATAATACTAAGACATATCAAATCATAAGGAATCCCGCTTTTTATGGTAGAGAAAATTATTCCAAATGCTTCCAAACCATCGTTGGCAATATCATATTCGCCATAGTCTTTTAATATATCAATTAAATTTTTTCTATTATCGTGAACATCTTCAGCAATCAATATCCTCATTACCAACACCACATACTTTCATGAAGTTGACAGCATAGATGAATTAAAAATATATAAATGTATTTGCCAAACTTTTAATTTAATTACATTATATACCTCGTGGTCATATTCGACAATATATATTTTTATTAGTCATATATGCTCAAGTCAAATAAATTTAATATTATAATATCAATGAGGTGATTTGATGTTTTCATTTCGACTAAAACAACTTCGTGAAAAAGCCGGATGGACTCAGGAAGAACTTGCAGCTAAACTGAATCTGACTCAAAGTACCATAGCCTATTATGAAAATGACAGAAAAAAGCCCACATTGGAAAATGCAAAAATAATCGCGAGGCTATTCAACATCAGCCTCGATTTTTTAATCGGTTTTACTGATAATATAAATGATGTAGCGCTAAAAGAAGAATATAATAATTATTCTATTTCTTGTGACATTTTAGAAGATATAAGAAAACTATCACCTCAGGGCAAGAAGGATTTGGAAAATTTCATAGAGCTTTTAAAACTCAGGGATAAGCAGCTTGAAATTAAAGATAATTAGTTGCTATTGACAATTTCCATTATATAGGTTCTTGCTTGGTTCTTTAATTATTGAAGGCTCCATGCTATTATTTTTTTATTCCATTCTCCCGTATTTCATTTCAACGCCATTTTTATCATATTTCTTTCTTTTGGCTGTTATATTTTCTATTTCGATTTTGTATACATCCACCTTGTTTAAACCTGCTTTGATAGCAATATCGAAATAATCCATTTTTGAAGATGCATATTTATCACATATTAACCTCATTGCATTAACCTTTTCACCTTCATCATCTACCAAAACAACTTTGCCTGTTACAATTGCAGATTCATACTCAGTGGTAAAAACGCTGCTTATAAATACGGCAGCTTTAGATTCATCTTGTGCAAACTCATCTAATTCTTCCTTTGTAAAGTTTTCCGGAACTTTTACATCACCCACAAATACAACACTTACGTTGGGTGATCTTTTTAATATACTTGCTTTCCTGCCTTCCTTGGCAGAATGAAAGTATAGTGTGTTTTTATCTTTTACTATGGAAAGAGGAACGCCGTATGAAATTTTGTCAGCATCTATCATTGAAAGGATTCCATATTTGGATTTATCTATAATATCGGCTCCAAACTCTTTATCCATCTTCCTATCTTTTCTTCTCATAAAATCCACCTTCCTTCTGCAACCATATTCATAAATCCATACGCATTACTTCTGGTTTGCATTCTTTGCCATATTTCTCGCAGTTGAAACATCCAAATATATAAGGAGCATCATCTCTTTCAACCGCTGTAAATCCATTTTTCTTAAAAAATCCGGGTGCAATTGCCACAAGCCATAACTTTTTAACCCCTATTTCTTTTGCATAATCAACCAATTTTTCAAGCATCTCTGTCCCGATATCACAATCTCTGTATTGAGGTTCAATGGCAATTCCGTCCACAACATACTCGCCGGCCCTTAAACCAAGGGTTGCCCCGCCAACCATGATTTCTCTACCGTTATCTTCAAGTGTCACTTTCCAACATTTTATCATTTCTGTTGGCACAGGTTCATTACCCACCTCTAATCCATTCTTAATAAAAAGCTCTTTTAATTCTTCGTAATTATCGGTATATTTAATATCAAACTGCTTCATATTTTTCATAACCCCCTTTACTATTTCAATTTGAATTGATTTAAAGCTTAACAATTTGCAGCTAACGCCCACACACTTTTACTATCATATATTTTGATACATAACATATAAAAATTACGTAGTAATTTTTATAACTCCGGCTACCGATCACGATACTTCCTATTACCAGTATACACCATATGGCTATATGACCTTTTGTATTCGCTAATTGCTTTAAAAACTATACAACGGCCTGTATGTATGCTTTACCGCTATATAT
>JAAYKT010000282.1 GCA_012522255.1 Clostridiales bacterium | reverse complement strand
TTTATTTTGACTTTTGCAAAACAGTTGGAGAAAAAAGAAGCGGTATTGAACACAGTAAAAGGATTGGCTCAATTAATGTTATATATGGCGCCTATATTGGGGCTCATACTCTTACAACCTGATTTTGGTACCGGTTTGGTATTTGTATTTTTTACTTTTTTTATGTTATTTGCTGCAGGCTTGAATTATAAGTATATTTTTGGTGTTATAACTATGGGTATAGTAAGTGTTCCTGCTTTATGGTTATATTATCTTAAGCCCTATCAAAAACACAGAATATTGGTGTTCTTAAATCCGGAGTTAGATCCTTTGGGTAGTGGTTATCATGTCATTCAGTCAAAAATAGCTGTTGGCTCCGGGCAGTTTTTAGGTAAAGGACTGTTTAAGGGTACACAAAATAATTTAGGCTTTATCCCTGAAAGGCATACGGATTTTATCTTTTCCATAATTGGCGAAGAATTTGGCCTTATAGGTTCCATGGTTATAGTCCTATTGTTTTTATGGCTTATTATGAGGTGTATGTATATTGCAAAAATTTCAAAAGACGATTACGGTAAATTTATTACCATAGGTGTGATGGCTATGTTTTTATTTCATGTACTTGAGAATATTGGGATGACTATCGGCATCATGCCGGTAACCGGAATACCTCTTCCTTTTATAAGTTATGGCGGGAGTTCGTTATTAACCAATATGATAGCCATAGGATTGGTTTTAAATGTAGGTATGAGGCGGCAGGTTATCAGATTTTAGATTTGGTATTCTGGTTTAAGTATTATCATATTATAGGATAAAAAAAGGGTTCCGTTTGGAACCCTTATATAAATAAATTTACGTTTGAATCTTCAGCCTCACCCAAGTAGTAACCCACACCGGCGATCTTAATGCCGTCAATCAATTCTTCCTTATGAAGCCCCATAACATCCATGGACATTTGGCATGCGACTATTTCAACACCATTATCGATTGCAGCTTTTATCAGTTCTTCCAAAGAACTTATATTCTTATTTTTCATGACGCTTCTGATCATCTTAGCTCCCATGCCCGCCATGTTCATTCTTGACAGGCCTAAGTTTTGGCTGCCCCTTGGCATCATGAGGCCAAACATTTTATCCATGAATCCTTTGCTGACACTTACATTTTCAGGCTTTCTCAGAACATTCAATCCCCAGAAGGTGAAGAACATGGTAACCTTTTTACCCATGGATGCTGCGCCGTTGGCAATAATGAACGATGCAATTGCCTTATCTAAGTCTCCGCTAAAAACTATTATGGTTTTGTTGTCATTTGGCGCAGTGACTTGTGCAGTGCTTGTAAGAGCAACCTGTGCCCGATCGGACATTCCTTTTCGCAAATAGGCAACGATATTCGTACCCTCTCTGTTCACATTAAGAAGCTCATTATCAGTTCTTTTGGACCAGGCAATTATATCCTCATAAAATCCCAAATCCGTAGCTGTAACTTTTAGAGTTTGCCCCGTTTGCATATCGTCCATGGCACCTTTTACCCTAAGGAGCGGCCCCGGACAGCAAAGCCCTTTGGCATCAAGTTCCTTATCTACCTGTTCCATTTGAAAATCCGCATCTTTACCGACTATAAAGTCAGATTGCCCCGGTTTGAAGCTCTGTTGAACGTAGCTTTTATAACCACCGCTTAAGCTTTTTACCTTAAAACCTTTTTGCCTTAAAATTCTGCTTGCTATATAACCTCTTTGACCAACATGGCAGTAGGTTATAAATTCTTTCTCCTTATTTAGTTCATCAATTCTGTTTCTAAGTTCTTCCAAGGGAATGTTTACAGCACCATCTATATGGCCTGTGTCGTATTCCGTGGGGGTGCTTATATCCAATAAAACGGTCTTGCTTTTATCTAATTTATCTAATTCGTCCACTGCTACAATCTCAGCAATATCTTTCAAGATACTTTCCGTGATATAACCGGCCATACTTACCGGGTCCTTTGCGGATGAATTTGGAGGTGAATAAGCCAGTCCCAGCTCCGTCAAGTCCGTAACAGTTCCGTTCATTCCTATTACAGAGGCTATAACGTCAATTCTTTTGTCCACGCCTTCATAACCCAATACCTGTGACCCCAAGATCTTGCCTTCATCGTTAAAAATCAGTTTAATTGTTATGGGCAAAGCTCCGGGATAGTATTCTCCGTGAGAATTGGGATGAATGGTAACGGTTTTGTATTCAATATTGTTACGTTGCAGCGTTTTTTCATTTGCTCCCGTGCTTCCCGCAACCAAATCGAATATTTTTAATATGGAAGTACCCTGGGTGCCTTTATATTCTGTTGGAATGCCGCAGATATTATCAGCCGCTATACGCCCTTGTTTGTTTGCCGGGCCTGCAAGAGGTATTGCGGAAACCTTTTTTGTTACATAGTCTGTTATTTCTATGGCATCCCCTGCAGCGAAAATGCCTTTTATATTTGTTTCCATCTTATTATTCACGACAATATGGCCTTTAGGCCCCAAATTTATACCGGAATCCTTTAAAAAACCTGTATCCGGTGAGACACCGATTGACAGAAGAACCATATCAGCAGTTAATTTTTTTCCGCTGTTTAGGGTTATCTCGATTACATTGCCTTGTTCCCCAAAGGATTTTACACCATCACCCAAAATAAGTTTTACGCCGTTTTGTTCCATTTCTTTTTCCGCTATAACTACAGTATCGGAATCAAAAGGAGCTAAAATATGCGGCACTGCTTCAACCAAAGTTACATCCAATTTTCTTTCAATCAGGTTTTCTGCCACTTCAACTCCGATAAAACCACCGCCTATGACAACGGCCGATTTTGGACTATTGTTGTCAACATATTCTTTAATCCTGTCAGTATCGGGTACGGTTCTAAGTGAAAATATCTTTGCGCTGTCGATTCCGGGTATTCCCGGTTTGATTGGCTTAGCCCCGGGGGATAAAATGATGTAATCGTAGCTTTCTTCATATACTTCACCGTCGGATTTTTTTACTGTAATTGTTTTTGATTCGGAATTTATTGTTGTGACATCACTCAGCACCCTTATGTCTATGTTATACTTATTGGCAATATCATCTGCAGTGTTGATTAACAATTTGTCTCTTTCTTTTATATGCCCTCCTATATAATAAGGCAGCCCGCAATTTGCATAGGAGACGTATTCTCCCCGCTCAAACATAATTATTTCCGCTTCTTCGTCAAGCCTTCGCAGCCTTGTTGCTGCAGTCGCACCTCCGGCTACACCGCCGATTATTAACACTTTTTTAGCCATTTTAATACCCCCATACTTATTTTAAATTTTTAAGAATTAAAAATTGCATCCAACACGGTACCGATTCTGTCATCGGAAATGCTGTAAGTAACCTCCAAGCCATTTCGTTTGCTGCTCACCATCCCCGCAGCCTTAAGTTTTTGCAGGTGTTGGGATATGGTTGACTGAGGGATTTCGAGACAGGATTGCATATGACTCACATTGCAGGAACCACTTTCATAAAGACCTTTAACAATACATAATCTCACCGGGTGAGCCAATACCTTTAAAAATTCAGCAGTATCCCTGTACTTTTCAAAATCCTTATTCATAAATTCACCTCATTTCATGGACTGTAACATTATTTAATCTAGAATATTATGTAAAAATCAGAAGATATATAAATATATATCTATATATTCATATATTACAATATTATAATATCATATCGTTAAATTAAAATCAATGTACATAAAAAATATTTTAGAAAAACAATATTTTTGTCACTGCTCATGCGTTTTCAACTTAGCGCATTGAAAGGGGGCTCTGCTCCCTCGCCAGATACAATCTGCCATTAGTAACGCATTAGTCCATACTAATTTTGTGTTATTCTGA
Organism: Clostridiales bacterium; assembly: GCA_012522255.1. GTDB lineage: Bacteria > Bacillota > Clostridia > Lutisporales > Lutisporaceae > JAAYKT01. The sequence goes on along the minus strand of JAAYKT010000282.1, from coordinate 13,171 downwards.
ATGAAATGAAGGTTCTTAAGACTTAAGCCCCAAAAGTGATTCTTTTTATAGACTGTATAATAGTAAGATAATGTGACAATACGAAAAATCCGGCAAAACTATTTGCCGGAAATATATAGCGATTTGAGCCGATTTATTTTAACCCCTTTTTCCATGAACTTTTCCTCGTATTCTGTCGGGATGTTTTCGAAATCCTTTTCTTTTACCAAATCATAAGAAATATCTGTTATGCAGAAACCTGATGTTTCAATCTCCTCAACACTGTAGTCAAAAAAAGGTCTGTTATCGGTTTTAAGTATTATTTGAGAATTATCTTTCAGAAAATCCTTATATTTTTCCAAAAATCTTTTACTGGTAAGGCGTCTTTTTTCATGACGTGCTTTTGGCCAAGGGTCAGGAAAGTTTATGAATAACCTGTCAATTTCATTTTTACCGAATACTTCATTTATATTTTCTATATTAAAGGGTAACAGTCTAATGTTTTTTACATCCTCAATAAGAATTTTTTTCAGTGCCATATACAGAACTTCATTTTTAGAATCAATACCGATAAAGTTTATATCCGGATTCCGTTTTGCGTTGTTTAAAATGAATTGGCCTTTGCCGGTACCCAATTCTACATAGACTGGCCTGTTATTATCAAAGTATAAATTCCATTTATCCTTTTTATTTTCGGGTTTGAATAAAACTATATTTGGGTTTTTTAACATCGTCTCCAAAGCCTTTGGTTTTGTTCTTAATCTCATGGTACCTCCTAAATTAGAATATAAATATAAATGTATTATATACCTTATTATCTGAATTTCCAACTTACAATAAAATTGTTGAATTTTGCAATGTTTTGTCTTAAATGTTTTCTTGTGTAAGCATTGTAACTATATGGACAAGTCTGGCAATTTATATGATAATTAGTAGTAATAGCATAATTATCTTTTCAGCCTAATAAATATATTTTAGGAAGGAGATGTTTTTATGAAAAAGAAGTTAAACCTGTCTACAAAGATACTTATAGCCTTGATCATAGGTATTTTTGTAGGAATCGTGCTTCAGGGTTCCCCGGACATTGCCAATAATTTCATAAAACCTTTCGGGACTTTATTTTTAAATCTTATTAAGCTCATTGTCGTACCTTTGGTTTTAGCATCTTTGGTTGTAGGGACATTTGGCTTGGGGGATGTCAAAAAAATAGGAAAAATCGGTGGCAAAACATTGGCTTACTTTTTATTGACTACAGCTTTTGCAGTTATTTTGGGACTCATACTTGCTAATTTACTTAAGGTTGGAGCAGGATATACAATCCCTGTTGATGCAGCTGCAGATGCAAAGGAAATACCGAAATTTGTTGACACGTTACTTAACATTATCCCAACAAATCCATTTAAGGCGGTAGTTGACGGAAACATGCTTCAAATCATAGTATTTGCCCTAATGCTTGGAACCAGCATAATGGCTGTGGGAGAAAAGGGTAAACCTTTACAAGCAGGATTTGAAGGCCTGGCAGAAGCAATGTATAAGATGACCGGTGCCATTATGGAATATGCACCCTACGGTGTTTTTGCATTGATCGTTCCTGTTGTTGCAGTACATGGTCCCAAAGTACTGTTGCCTTTGCTGAAAGTCATAGTGGTGGTATATTTAGGTTGCATTCTCCATGCTGTTTTGGTTTATGGCGGATCACTTAAGATTATAGCAAATTTCAGCCCCATCAGATTTTTCAAAACCATCGCACCTGCATCCATATTTGCATTTACAACGGCCAGCAGTGCAGCAACTTTACCTCTTACAATGAAATCAACGGAAGAAATGGGTGTTCCCAAATCCATTACAAGTTTTGTCATACCATTAGGAGCTACCATTAACATGGACGGTACAGCACTCTACCAAGGGGTCTGTGCATTTTTCATCGCACAAGTCTATGGTCTTAATCTTACAATAGGACAGCAGTTGACTGTAATACTGACAGCGACACTTGCCTCCATCGGGACTGCCGGTGTGCCCGGTGCAGGGCTCATCATGCTCACTATGGTGCTGCAGGCAATCGGGCTCCCCTTGGAAGGGCTGGCTCTGATTGCAGGGATAGACAGGATACTCGATATGGCAAGAACATCGCTTAATATAACAGGCGATGCTGCCTGCGCTATTGTAGTCGCTGCCTCTGAAAAAGAATTGATAACGGATGTACCTAAAGAAATATCGGCATAGTGATTCTGGGCGCTGGGCGCTGGGCTTCGGTCTCTGGGCTCCGGGCGCCGGGCTCTGGGCTCTGGGCGCTGGGCGCTGGACGCTGGGCTCTGGATTCCAGCTACTGGACTTTGGACTAATCGAAAAAATTAAAAACTGCGTGCTTATATACTGCACGCAGTTTTGTGTTGTTATTTCCCTATAAACATTTGTGTATATATAAAACTGCCGTCTCCTTTTGGTGCGATACCCACGCCTAACTCCGTAAAGTTTGGGTTTAAGATATTTTTTCTATGCCCTTCCGAACCCATCCAGGCATTATGTGCCCTGTCGGCAGTTGAGTTTTGTGCCAGGTTCTCACCTGCATACATATAATTTATTCCGAAATCTCTCATCATATCAAAAGGTGAGCCATAAGTGGGGGATTGGTGGCTAAAATAATTATTGTCCACAAGGTCCTTTGCCTTGAGTCTTGCGAGTTTTGTCAGATCATTGCTTGCTTTTAATGCAGGTGCACCGATTTTTGTTCTTTCCGAATTACATAAATCAAATACTTTCTTTTCCTCTGCGGTCATTACCCCGGTACCCACAGAGTCTTCAGTTGTGGCATCGCCTCTTGGTTTATCCTTCGAAGCGGACGGCGTCCTTGGTATTTCAGGTACCGTGGGTGTGCCCGGAGATGTGGGTGAGCCCGGATTATCCGGTGTCCCCGGTATAGCGGGTTGACCCGGTACATTCGGTGTGCCCTGGGTACCCGGATCATGTGGAACCCCGGGTGTTACCGCTTGGCCGTTAATTATAAGGGATGGCACATTGGGTATTTTCTTTGTTCCCATATTTTCAAAAAAAGGTTTCAGTTGGCTTTCTTTTATGCATCCTATTGAAGTAGCATTTGGCACTTTTACAATATACCAGCCATCGGTTTTTCCATATACATTAAGCTGATCACCGGTTTTTACTTTTCCCAAAGTGGAAAAACTATCACCGGGTCCTGATTTAATTTCAGCGTTCTGTGTAGCAATTTTTCCAATGCTCATATCAATTCTTTCATAAATCGTTGAAATCATCTTGTCAAGGTTCACATCACCGACACCGGCGTGGGGTGGTGGAACGTGAGGTTTTTGAATCCCTTGCGGCGGCGAAATCTTTCTTGTTCTTGGTGCGCAACCACTTATAAGGAGTAAGCATAAAAAAATTGCAACAAGCTTCCTATATTTATTCATTAAATAACTCCTTTCTGAATTTTTAAGAAAGAAAAATTTCTTCCTTATACTATTTTGCATATATTGTTGAAAATTATAACGATGCGCTAATATGTCCCTTCATTTAAATTATGGAAAATTTGAATCGCTAAAGCGGTTATATGTTAAAATACACCAAAAAAAATTAAAGTAAAACAATTGAACTGATGATATAATGATGATGTAGATATTTTTGAAAAATTTTAGGAGGTAATTATGCCGATATATGTACAAGCACTATTTATATTTATTGCGCGGATAACTGATGTATCTATGGGAACCTTAAGGACTATACTTTTAGTTAAAGGTAATAAAAAAATTGCAGCTATCCTTGGTTTTTTTGAAGTAATGATTTTTTTAATGGTACTGGGTAATGTCGTGGGTAATATTGATAAACCATTGCTTATCATCGCTTATTGCGGTGGATTTGCCTGCGGTAATCTGCTGGGAGGAACCATTGAAGAGAAGCTTTCACTTGGAAAAGTGTCTGCGGAAGTGGTGTTAAAAGAATGTTACGAAGAAGCGGTGCAATCGTTACGAGATGAAGGTTTTGGAGTTACAATTTTTGAAGGAATGGGGTTGGAAAGTAAATCCTATGCTTTAAAGGTTACTCTTGAAAGGAAAAACATAAATAAGGTTAGGAATATAATAAAAAAAGTTGACCCCCATGCTTTCATTACAATTTTTGATATAAGATCAACTGCAGGTGGGCATTTTGTACCTATTAAAAAATAAGAAAATATAGTACAAGGTAATGATGCATCTATTCTATGCAGTGTACACGTTGTTTACTTAATTTTCAAAGTTAGAAATTTTGATATTCGATAAAGATAGGTTTATGTAAATTATCAATAAGATCCATAATTCTACTTATAATGACCTTTTTAGTTTAAGGATTCTTTGCTATTGGGGTTAAAAAGTGACTTAAAAAATGTTATATTCAGCTCGGACAGTAGCATTGCAAATATTATAAGAACACCGCCGAAAACACCTTTTACCCCTAATTGTTCATTTAGCAAAATTCTGGAAGTGATGGCGCCAAAGACAGGCTCCATTGTAAATATAATAGCTTCATGGGTTGCGGTAGTGTATTTCAGCGCAACAATTTGTACTAAAAAACCGAATGCTGTACACAGGACACCCATGAATAACAAGGAACCAAAGCTTATTAGGGAAATATTCCTCGGGAAAGTTTCTAAGGAGACGGCCGCAATCGTGCCAAAACCTGCAACAAAAATCATGTGAAGCAATGAAAGTAAAATAGCATCATGTTTTTTAATATAAACAGAAGAAAGGATCAGATGCCATGCGCAGCAATTTGCGGATAAAACCATAAGAAAATCGCCAATATTAAAACTAAGCCTTCCACCGTCAAAGCTCAAAATAAAAAGGCCCAGTGCAGCCAAAAATGTGCTGATTACGATTTTAGTTTGTATATTTGTTTTAAGATAAAAATATGAGTAGAAAGGCACCAGTATTACTGCCAAACCGATAAAAAAACCGGCTTTTGATGCGGTGGTGTATTGCATACCAATTGTTTGAAATATATAGGTTGCAAATTGCAATAAAGCAAGCACCAAAGCAGGTTTCATAATACTTTTGCTGATATATTTTAGTTTTTTATAAAAAATCGCTGATAGGAGGGAGCCGGCGATTATAAACCTTAGCGCTATAATATACATTGGTGTTATAGTTTGGAGGGCGAATTTTGTTACGGGAAAACCTGCACCCCAGATAACTGTGACCAAGAGCAAAACCAAATCAGCCTTATAAGATTTTTTCATGATTGTCTCCTATCTAAATTAAATCATTAAATCCTTTGGATATTTCACACAGCTTTGGTGTCATCCTGAATGATATGAAGGATTCTAAGAGCCTTCTACAAGCCTTCTACAAGCCTGGAATATAACATTTAACTCAACAATATGTGTAAATTTATAGTGTCTAACTGTAACTATTATAGCAGAAGCATTTGTAGAACAGAAGTATTTTCAGCATGTCAAATGATATTGACAGATATTGCAGTTATTTATATAATTAGAAACATAACAGACAAAAGCAATGACGGAGAAAAGTAACAGAAAACAAACCTCATAGAGAGCCGGCGGATGGTGCAAGGCGGCAGGTTAAATCTGTGAAATACACTTCCAAGCTGTAGGCTGAAACTTTTAAGGAGTAGGCCGTGACGGAGTCTTCCACCGTTATAATGGAAGGGAATATATCTGTATTCTTAATGAGATGGGCATTTTGCCAATTAGGGTGGTACCGCGAGCCATTCGTCCCTATAATGGGATGAATGGCTTTAATATTGTAAAAAATATTTAACATGTTGATATGGTTATGGATAAAAATTTTTATAGGGATATAAGTATATATTATAAAGCACAGGAGGAACAAAAAATGGAAAAAAGAAATGTATTTGATATTTTATTAGAGAGGGGTTTTATAGAACAAGTCACACACGAAGAAGAATTGAGAGAACTGTTAGGAAAAGAATCCGTTACTTTCTATATTGGCTTTGACCCCACAGCTGACAGTTTACATGTAGGCCATTTTGTTCAGATGGTTGTCATGGCACATATGCAGCATGCCGGACACAGGCCTATAGCACTTCTTGGTGGTGGAACTACCATGGTGGGGGACCCCAGCGGAAGAACCGATATGAGACAAATGTTGACACAGAAAGAAATCAATGCAAATGCGGAGAGATTTAAAGTACAATTTCAAAAGCTTATTGATTTTAGCGAAGGAAAAGCCATTATGGATAATAATGCTAATTGGCTTCTTGATTTGAACTATGTTGATTTTTTAAGAGAAATAGGAGTGCATTTTTCTGTAAATCGTATGCTTACGGCCGAATGTTATAAAAGCAGATTGGAAAAGGGGCTTACTTTTATAGAATTTAATTATATGTTAATGCAGTCCTATGACTTTTTGGAATTGTACAGAAGATATAATTGTAAACTTCAAATGGGCGGAGACGATCAATGGTCAAACATTATTTCCGGCGTAGATCTGATTAGGAGAGTTGACGGTTCATCCGCCTATGGAATGACCTTTGCCCTTTTAACAACCAGTGAAGGCAAAAAAATGGGAAAGACTCAGTCAGGAGCCGTGTGGCTTGACCCGGAAAAGACGAGTCCCTTTGAATTTTATCAGTATTGGAGAAATATTGATGATGCAGATGTAGAAAAATGCCTTGCCCTTCTTACTTTTATACCTATGGATGAGGTACGAAGACTTGGTTCTTTGCCCGGTAACAAGATAAACGAAGCCAAAACCGTATTGGCCTTTGAAATAACAAAACTGGTCCATGGTGAAGAAGAGGCGGTAAAAGCTAAAAATGCTGCAGAGGCACTGTTTGGCACCGGCGGTGATATGGATCACGTACCAACGACGGAATTAAAACGTGAACTTTTCAGTGAAGGTGTAAATATTATTGATTTATTGGTGCTGACCGAATTGGTGCCGTCTAAAGGTGAAGGTAGAAGATTAATAAATCAGGGCGGATTATTGTTGAGTGAAGAAAAGGTAGAGGACATAGATCGCACAGTATGCGAGGATGATTTTGAAGATGGTGCGTTGATTCTAAAAAATGGCAAAAAGACATATCATAGAGTGCTTATGAAATAACAGAAAACGTAGTAATATAAAAGAAGATGGGGGTGCTTAATTTGCTGCCCCATCTTTTTTTATATTCTATTACTATATTTCTTTATTTTATATGAAACATGGATAAAGTCACTGCGCACAAATTTATTGTGCATCTTTAAGCGCCTTATTGGATAATTCGATAAAATGTTGACCAGAGCCTGTCGCTCCACCTGTTGCATCCACTTTTGAAGGGTCCTGTTTTTCCACAAGTTGCTGGCCGAATTTTTCGTATACGGCAACTACATCAACTTTGTTAATGTTCATAAAGTTTTCTTTATATTCTTCATCTTCTGTTTTAAAGGTTTTGGTTTCAGCTGAGTATTCATTATATTTAGCATCTTTTATTTTGCCGTTTTCTACGATAATTGTAACTTCCGGTGTCCATCCTTTGTCATCCGTCTCGCCTTTTGCAGTATATGTGCCATCCTTATAAGTCATTCCGCCTTCTTCACCTTGGCCAGGTGAAGGTTCTGAAGACGGCGGCGGTCCCGGTGCAGGTTCCGGTGTACCGTTTTTGGGTGTGCACCCTAATGCAAAAACTAATATTAGGATTATCATCAAAAACAATTGGTTTCTCTTTTTCATTTCTTTCCCTCCTTGAGGTTTTTTTTAATTTTTTATTATCTGACAGTAAATTTGCTGCCAGAATAAGGTTTTTTAATTATAGCATAACTTGACAAATAGTATCAATATAAAAAGTTTTTATTAAAAATAGTTTAACCCGAAAAATTCATTTTATTAGATAAAATTTGCTAAATTGAAAAACTATCGGAACATAGGGCTCATAGTGGTATACTAATAGACAACAGATATAAAAGGGGGATTACCAATGGATACGCCGGAGTTAGAGGTTCATTTAAATAAGATTGCACATAATGCCAAGTTTATTAAAAACCTGTGCGACAATAATCAAATAGATGTTTGCATTGTAACCAAGGGGTTTTGCGCCCGGATGCCAATTGTAAAAACCATAGTGAATTCAGGGATAAACTTTTTGGCGGATTCAAGAATACAAAACATAATTAAAGTAAAAAATCAGATACCGGATATCAGATATATGTTAATAAGGATACCAAAAATAAGTGAAGCAAAGGATGTAATTCAGTATGCCGATATAAGCCTTCAATCTCAGTTGGAAATAATCAAGGTCTACTCTGACATTGCTGTGGCTAAGGGAAAGATACATGAGATTATTCTTATGGTGGATGTGGGTGATCTGCGAGAAGGTGTTATGCCTGAAAATGTTTTGGATACAGTCGAAGGCATATTAAAAATGGAAGGGATAAGACTTATAGGTGTAGGTACCAATGTAGGATGCTACGGCGGTGTTATGCCTACAGTGGAAAACTCTGAGGCTTTGGTTAAAATTAAAAAAGATATAGAAGAATATTTTGATATAGAACTGAAATACATATCGGGCGGTTCCACTTGCACTACGAAACTTCTTCTAAAAGGCAGATTGCCAAAGGAGATCAATAATTTACGAATCGGGGAGGCAGTTATTTTGGGTGAGGATAGTACCGATGGAATATTTATTGACGGTTTGTATCAAGATGCATTTATACTAAATGCCGAAGTCGTAGAACTTATGACGAAACCTTCCGTTCCAATTGGGGAAGTCGGATACGATGCTTTTGGGTGTAAACCAGTTTTTTTGGATAAGGGGATGCGAAAAAGAGCTATTCTTTCGATAGGGCGCCAGGACGTTCGGATAGAGGCATTGACTCCGCTAATTAAAGGTGCGGAAATTTTGGGGGCCAGCAGCGACCATTTGCTTTTGGATATTACGGACTGCACGGAAAAGATAGCACCCGGAAGTATAGTGTCCTTTCGCTGTGCTTATTCGGCAGTGCTTACGCTTACCACTTCACCTTATGTTTATAAAAAATATGTGGAATGATACAGATTTCAGAACTCAGATCTCAGAACTCAGGGGATAGGAGAAATAGGCTCTGGGCTCTTGACACTGGTCTCTGGGTTTAGGGTCATTCTCACGGGTCAGGATCCTTTGGCAAGCCTCAGGATGACAACATCGGGTGATTAACACTGCATCGAAACTGTCATTCTTAACGCAGTGAAGAATCTTACCTTTTGCCTCTTGCCTCTGGATTCTTGCTTCTGGTGCTGGAGTCGGGCTCTGGGGCAGTGCCAAAACTGTCATTCTGAACGCAGTGAAGAATCTTACTCAGAGCTCAGAACTCAGATCTCAGAACTCAGAACTCAGAGCTCAGAACCCAGGGGCTAGGGCCATGAGTATTATAGGAGGGACATAATGAAAAATATTATAAGAAAAGAATTTGCTATTAAAGGTTTGCACTGTGCCAACTGTGCCGCGGAAATGGAAAGCGGTATAAACAAAATAATCGGTGTGAAAAAAGCTAATATAGATTTTATCGGCAAAAGACTTGTATTGGAATATCCAAATTCTATGGATGAGAATAATATAATAAATCAGACATCAAAAATAATGGATAATATAGAGTCAGGTGTAAGAATTATTGAAATGAATGATTATCAAAATATAGAATCCAGTGAAAAGAATGAAATTAAAATACAAGTGATTACTTTAATAGTTTCGCTATTGCTTTTTGCTATACCTTATATAGTGATGCTTCCAAACATATGGAGAATAATTTTTTATAGTGGTGCTTATGTCCTTGCCGGTAAGGAAGTTGTTTATAGAGCTGTAAAAAACCTTTTTAGTGGTAGGGTTTTTGATGAAAATTTCCTCATGACTATCGCAACTATCGGTGCTTTTGCTATTGGCGAATACCCGGAAGCAGCGGCTGTTATGATATTTTTTAACATCGGAGAACTTTTTCAGGATATTGCTCTTGATCGTTCGAGAAAATCTATAGAAACATTAATGAATATACGGCCGGACTATGCCAATATTATGGTAGAAAGTCAGATTCAGCAAGTGTCTCCGGAATCCGTATCAGTGGGAGATATTATTATAGTAAAGCCCGGTGAAAAAGTCCCCTTAGATGGTACCGTTCTAAAAGGAAATACAACTATTGATACGTCTGCCTTGACAGGAGAATCCGTCCCAAAGGATGTCAAGGAAGGGGACACTGTTTTGAGCGGCACCATCAATAAAAGCAGAATGATATCCATCAGGGTTGATAAGGAATATTCCGAATCCACAGTAACAAAGATATTGGACTTAGTAGAAAATGCAGCGTTGAAAAAAGCACCTACAGAGAATTTTATAACAAAATTTGCGAAGATATACACTCCCATAGTTGTTTTCGCTGCTTTGGCAATCATTATAATACCAACGGGGATATACGGAGTTGAAACTTTCAGCAAATGGTTTTATAGAGCTTTGGTATTTTTGGTAATATCCTGCCCCTGTGCCTTGGTTGTATCCATACCCCTCAGCTTTTTCGGCGGTATAGGCGGTGCTTCTAAAAAAGGCATTTTAGTTAAAGGCGGTAACTACTTGGAGGCTCTAAATAACATAGAAGCAGTGGTTTTTGATAAGACAGGAACATTGACCGAGGGTGTTTTTAAGGTTAAAGAAGTACATGCCGAAAACAACTATAAAGAAGAGGAATTGTTGCAATTCGCAGCCTTAGCAGAGAGTTACTCGGATCATCCCATTGCCTTATCTATCAAGGAGGCATATGGGAAAAGCGCGGACTTGTCCTTGGTTTCCGCCCATGAAGAGTTAACTGGGCAGGGGATTAAAGTAAATACAGAAATTGGTGATGTTTTGGCAGGAAACAGTAAACTTATGGATAATGAGGGTATCGAATATAAAAAGGTGGATTCCATAGGAACAATAGTTTATATCGCAATAAATGATATATATGCCGGATATATCATGATATCCGACAGTATAAAGCCTGATTCTTATGACTTAATAAAGGGGCTTAAAACGAAAAACATAAACAAAACAATAATGTTGACAGGCGATAATAAGGTTGTGGCAGAGACTATATCAGAAGAGTTAGGTCTCAATAAGGTATACTACGAGCTGCTGCCTCAAGATAAGGTCAGAATCCTTGAAAAAATAAAGGATGAGAAAAAAGGGAAAGGGAACATAGTTTTTATAGGCGACGGTATAAATGATGCACCTGTTCTTGCAATGGCGGATATAGGCATAGCCATGGGTGGGCTTGGTTCTGATGCAGCGATTGAGGCTTCTGATATAGTTCTTATGACGGATGAGCCTTCAAAACTGATAGAAGCTATAGATGTTGCCAAATTTACCAGAAAAGTCGTATGGCAAAACATAGCCTTTGCATTAGGGGTAAAAGGACTTGTTCTTATCTTGGGGGTTTTCGGCTTTGCTACTATGTGGGAAGCCGTATTTGCTGATGTGGGCGTTGCTCTGATCGCAGTTTTAAATGCCACCCGAGTAATAAAAATGAAATAGAGAATCAGTGTACAACTAATAGACCATAGGCTATAATTATTCATAGGTTAATCGGGAATACTCGGGTAGTGGATAGGGGTTACCGATTGCCGACAGATGTGTGTTTAGCAATTAAAGGAGGCGGACGTTATAAAAACACAGAAATGGATAATAGCTCTTTTGGTTATATCCTTGGGAATAAACATTAAAACAGGTCTTGATATGATTTCTATGAAAAACGAATTCTCAAGGTTAAAAAACAGTGTCTATTCTATGAACAGTACAGTCAGCGGCGGCATATCAGGAAGCATATACCAGATAGAGCAGGCATTGAAAAAAGAAAACAGCCTGGTCAGTGATTTTCAATATGATTTTGTTGAAATGAAAGATAAAAGGGTCACATTTTCTTTAAAACTTAAACCAAGGATTTATAATAAAGGTGAAGATATATTTTTTATGTTAAAAGAAGGGAACAATGAGCCCATATTGATTCCCGCGGAAACAACGGATGAAATAAACTACACAGCAAATATTGATGTTTCGGTCTTTGACTCGTTAGAAATAGATTTGGTTGTCGTGTCTGGAGACACCAAAAAGACAGAAAGGCTGGAAAGTATATCATCCTCTGTGGAAAAATATGCTGCTGACATACAGGCAAGTCCAATGGGTGGCTCATATAGGTATCTGAAAGGTGAGGAATCCCTTTTTATTACGAATTACGAATATGGGCTATTCTATGATTTTCCATACTACGGCAAGGCTTTAACTTTAAAGGATGTAACTTTAAATATCGAGTTGAACGGCAAGGTAATAGACAAATTCTCAATGCAAGAGGATCGCAAGGGAAGGTATCAGCACTATCTAAAATTAGAAGGTTATAAAATTCCCTTTAAAGTTGGGGATAATGTATATTTTTATGTGACGGCACGTGATGATAATGGCTTTAACTATAAAGCAGGATTAGAGTCATGGACTATGACTTCGGAAGGCAATATATCCCCGGGGCATGATGTATTTGGCCAAAAGGAGATATACTGATGGATTAAAGCCGACCGGGATGTTCGCTGCTATCGGTCGGTTATCTTATTTTTGTTCCATCTTTAATGTTTTCACCGGGAGATAATATTATCACATCTCCTTCTTTTAGTCCCTTTTTAATCTCTGCTTTTTCGTCATTTTCGATTCCCGTTTCAACCGGCACCATTTTTGCCATACCATTATCGTTTAAAAAGACATAATTACTGCCTTGGTATTCAAATATGGTTTTTTCATCAATTAGTAAGGTATTATTTGATACCGAAGTAATTATCTTTATACTCATATCGTAGCCGGGCCTCAGGTTTGATACAGGTCCGTCAAAGTCTATTTCGGTTTTTATTCTTTTTTGCTCTATACCTAATTCTGATACTTTACTGAATGCTTTTGGATAGATTTTTCTGATCGTTCCCTTTATATCAAATAATTCTAAGTCTTTGTTTTCTATTACCACTTCGGAACCAATTTTTATGTCTTTTATATCATCGATTAAAATATCACATTCTAAATACATTTCTGTCATATTGCCGATTTGAAAAATCCTCTTTCCCGGTTGGATGATACTACCGGCTTCAACATCTTTTTCGGTGATTAAGCCTTCAGAGGGCGCCCTGATGATCAGTTCTTTATGCTTGCTATGAAGTAAATCTATTTGGTTTTGGATATCCTCAATTTCAATATTAAATAATTTTATTTT
>JAAYKT010000033.1 GCA_012522255.1 Clostridiales bacterium | reverse complement strand
TAGCAATGGTAATCCTGATTGTTAAGAGTATCTTAAATAACTCATATAAGGTTTGGCCTAAACATGTACAGAAATTTGCTAATGCAACACTTCATATTACCGTGTTAGCATCAGCTCTTCTCCTCGCACCTGGCGCAACAACATATAAGACTTTCGAGCGACTTATAGCATTTGCCTATGTTCCCCAGAGTTTTCTGTTGGCTTATTTGCTAAAAACAGAATGTGAAAAAAAATGGACTAATATAGTCACTTTGCTGCTAGTGGGCTATGTGGTGTATGGAATTTTTTATTATAATTTTTATTTTGGTTTAATCAATTTTTGATTAATTCTTTTTTTATATGAAAGTAGCGGTTTCAGGAAGCGAGGGCTTCATTGGAAGAAATGTCTGTAAACAGTTATTGATTGACGGACATGTAATTGTGCCATTGGATATCACAAATGGTATTGATTTATGTGATAGTAAAGTAATAGAACAGGTACCTGAAATAGATTGTTTCATTCATTTAGCTAATCTTGTATATGTACCCGATTCATATATAAATCCAGAAAAATTCTATCGTGTCAATTATCTGACAACGCTTAATGCGCTTGAAGTCTGTCGCAGATGGAACGCACGATTAGTCTATGTTAGTTCCTATATATATGGGGCACCACAGTATCTCCCTGTCGATGAGGCTCATCCGGTGTTTCCATTTAATCCCTATGCCCAGACAAAAATAATTTGTGAAAAACTTTGCATGGGCTACCATAGAGATTTTGGCATGAAGGTTTCCATTATGCGTCCTTTTAATATTTATGGAGTTGGACAAAAAGGTAAGCTTCTTATCCCTGAGATAATAGGTCAGTTAAAGGAAGGCAATACTTTTGTACAGTTAAAAGCCGCTAAACCTCGTCGCGATTACATCAGTGTGGTAGATGTTGCCAAAGCTATTGTGGTTTGTTCAAAAATTAGTATCCCCTTTGGAACATATAATGTTTGTTCTGGAGAGAGTGTTTCCGTACGAGAAATTACAGAAATCATTAACCGTCATCTTAATAAGAAAGTAGAATTTGTATTTTCAGCTTCTGATCGGCCTAACGAGGTGGACGAAACAAGAGGCTCATGTGAGAAACTCAAAGGGCTTGGCTGGCAACCAACTGTTTCATTTGAACAAGGTATAATCGACATCTTAAAATCAGAGGACCTATAGCATTATTGACATTCAAATAGTGAGGATTCAAAAAAGAATAATTAAACCATCGTGTTCTTTATTAGATGAGATAAAGAAAATGGATGCGCTTAAGTTAAAATTTTGTTCGTTTGTTATGATGACAACTTTGAATGAATACTCACAATGACAGTTTAAGTATATTAAAAGGGAAAATAAACACCCCTTTATTTGTTAGCAACTGTGATAGCATCAACAAGCAAGATTAAAGTGATGAGTACGATTATCATATCAACAATCATAACGATATGACTATTGTGACTATGGTAAAGAGTTTCAAGATACCCCTTATGGTGTAATTGAAATGAGAAGATGGATTGATGACCGTTTTGAGAGAAAGGCCGGAGCAGACTTATCAGGTTAATATCGGAGTGTCTATTCTTAACTCAGAATTGATAAATGAAATACCCGAAGGTGAATTTTTCCATATATCGTATTTGATGTGGAAAAAACAACAAGGAGGTAACTGTATTGTTT
>JAAYKT010000281.1 GCA_012522255.1 Clostridiales bacterium | reverse complement strand
ACTAAAAGATTTCCTAACCTACTTTTAAATTTATCAAGAACAGGCGATCCTTTTTTCAATTCAAAATACTTACTTGGATTCTCAGTCGCAAAAATAATACCTAAATTACCAATTCCTTTTGCATAATCTTTAAACTCTACTGTTCTTTTACTGCCATCAATTTTTTCTATTATCGCCCATATATAAGATGGATACTTTTCTAAAATTTCATATAATTGTTCTTCACTTATTATGTCATTATTATTAATACTTAAAATAATGTCACCGGATTCTATATCCATCTTATAAGCAGGAGAATCCTTTATTGCATATAATACCTTCAGACCTTTATTCGAAGGGGCGAAATATCGCTTTCCCTGTTCTTCCTCTTTCTGACCATACAATATAAGCATTTCGTGCCCTATTGGGGCAAATAATGCTGCTACATAAGCAAATGCACTAAGCTTAGAAGCAATAATACATAAAGCCAACAAAGTTAGGCTGTATACAGAAAGCCGTTTTGCAGATTCTTTGCATTTTGATGCCGGGCTCATTGTTACTGCTATATCTCCGTATCCCAAAACTACCGGTATGGGTTGGAGTATATAAATCAAATCTTTTGTTTGACCAACATCCCCAAAAAGTTTTATAATTGGCCACCAATCGGGCATAGATACTGAACCACCCATTCCTCCGGCGACAATGGCGGCAAAAAATATAACTACGGGCAAAGGCCAAACCCTATTCATAAGAAAGCCCCCCACCACCTCGCCGGTTTTTAGCTTAAAGAAACCAGGTAAAGCATTGGAATATCCGTCTATGTATATCAAAAGGCTTTCCGCAAGATGCAAAATGCCCACCAAAGCCAAAATACCTATGGCATTAATTTTAGGATATCCTATAGTAAGGTTTAGAAAGGCAACAATACCCCCTGCATACGAAAAACAAAGATAACGTTGATTAATCAAAGAAAGAAGTAACGCTATAACCCAAATATATACGATTTCTGAGCGAAACACACCATTTTCAGGTACATACTGTTCTATTGTTATACCTAAAAAGACTGATACGCCGCTGCCTAAAACTCCTGCTAAAAGCCCCGCTAACAACGAATTAATTACTCGTTGCCAAAGCGGTTCATTGTATCCTATTGCCTCATATTCTAATTTGTAATTCTTTTTATAAATCAAAGATGTAATAATAATGATAAACCAAAATAGCGGATTAAACATCATGGAGCCAATAGCCGCCAAAGACATACCCGCTACCTTAAAAAAAGTATTCATTTTATACCCCGTTTTAATCTACAATTTTTTGTAACTCTTCCACAGCACGTTCAAGCTGTATATCCTTGATGATACCTGTATCTTTATCTTCGGTTCCATCAAATGCGGGAACAACAATATCCGGTTCAATACCGATTTTGTTTATACTTATACCGTTAGGTGTATAATACTTTTGCGTTGTAAGTTTAAATCCCGATCCGTCATTTAACTTTTCCACTGTTTGAACCAAACCTTTGCCAAAGGTTTTTTCGCCTATTATGAGGCCTTCTTTTCTATCTTTGACTGCACCGGCGACAATCTCTGATGCGCTTGCACTACCGCCATCTACAAGCAGAATATAAGGTACACTGACTTTACCTTCCTTGGAATAGGTTATATCTCTGTTCTTATATTTATCTTCGGTATAAAATATAATTCCCTTATCAAGGAGTTCATCTGCTACATCTATGCATTGTTTTACAAACCCTCCCGGGTTCTGTCGCAAATCTATAATCAGCCCTTTAATTGTATTTGTATCTACTTCTTTTATGGCTTTCTTAAACTCTTTGCCTGTGTCCTGATCAAACATACTGATCCTTATATATGCGATATCATCTTCCAATGTCTCGGATTTTACGGTTTTTAATACTATTTCTTCTCTTTTTATATCAATTGCAATAGGTGATTCTTTATCATCTCTTATAATTGTAAGTTTTACTTTTGTTCCTTTCTTCCCTTTCATCAAAGATGTGGCTTTATCCAGCCCTATTCCCATTGTATCTATATCATCAACCTTAATAATCCTGTCGCCTGTTCTGAGTCCCGCCTTATCTCCGGGGGTATCCTCAATAGGTGCAACCACAGTTACATATCCATCTTTTTCAGTTACTATCACACCAATACCACCATAAATACCGGACGTGGATTCATTAAATTCATTGAACTCTTTTTCGTTCATATAGATGGAATAAGGATCATCCAAAGAGTCAAATAAGCCCTTGGCGGCGCCCTCCATTAATACTTGACTGTCGACAAACTCCAAGTAATTCTTATCTATATACTTTTTTAACGAAAGGAGTTTCTTGCTGTCCTGTAATACCCGGTAATCGCTTTTCGTAACAACAACTTTATCACCAACTGTAATTGATATGTAATTGCTTATTGTAAAGGCTAATATACCTGTAAAAAAAACTGTCAATACCAAACAAAGAATAAAATGCTTCTTTTTAATCATAGATTCACCCCGTAAAGCTATATCGCCAATATATTTTAATTCCACTAATATTCTATTACATAATTATAGCATTAATACTGTTTATTAACCAAAACACGAATCATTTATTTAATCATATTATTTTTACATTTGCTGCAGATACCATAGATTTCAAATTTATGTTCCTTGGGCTCAAAGCCTAACTTTTCCAATTCGCTAATCTCCATGTCCTTAAATGGGCATAAATCTATTTCTTTAACCACCCCACATAATTTGCAAATAATATGATGACGATGTTTGCCCGTCGACAATTCATAATAATTAAAACTCTCATTTAGGCTGATTTTATTTATAATCCCAAGGTTTAAGAATAATTCAAGATTTCTGTAGACTGTTGAGAAATTTATACCCGACGTTGCTTCTGATACCATGTTAAAGATTTCATTGGCTTTATAAGGGCGTTTTTGTTTACAGATAACATCAAGAATTATTTTTCTTTGTGATGTATTTTTATATCCGTTTTCCCTCAGTATTTCCATAGCCTTTTTTATATCCATATTATCACCGCCATTTTTATAAAGACTTTTTTGCCATATTATAAATTAGAACAATGACCAGCATTAAAACTGAAAGCAAAACAATTGCACCACCGGATGCAATATCCAAGTAATACGATAAAAGCAAACCGCATATGACTGATACCAAAGCAAAAATAATCGATAAAAATAAAGAATTCTTAAACCCTTTGCCCACTTGAATTGCAGTAGCAACAGGCAAAACCAACAAAGAAGACACCATAAAAACCCCGACTATTCTCATTGATACAACAATTGTAAAAGAAGTAAGCATTGTAATATAAACATTTAAGAATGAAGCGGATATTCCTGATACTTGGGCTCCTTCTTCATCAAAAGCTATATAAAAAAGTTTATGATAAAGTATTATGACAGAAATAATTATTATCAAGCTAAGAAAAAGCATTACGTATATATCCTGCAAACTGACTGCGGCAATACTGCCAAATAAATAGCCCATCAAATCCGCATTATATCCTTTAGCCAAGCCGATAAATAGGACTGCCAAACCTATTCCCGTCGATAGCACAATTGAATTTGATAATTCACCATAACCGACAAAGGATTTCCTCAACTTTTCTATGGCCAAGGCGGCTATCACGGAAAATAAAAGCGCCCCCCAAAAAGGATAAAATCCAAACAGCATACCTGCGGCTATACCTGCCAAAGAAGCATGTGATAATGTATCTCCAATCATTGATAATCTTTTTAGCACTATAAAAATGCCTATTAAGGGGCATGTAACGGCTACCATAATACCTGCAACAAAGGCCCTTTGCATAAATCCGTACTGCAAAATCTCTATCAACCGTAAGACTCCTTTCTAATCCGGTATATCGGCGCATTGTTCAGCTATTTGACCATCAGTCAAACAAAACACCTTATTAACCATATCCTTGACATCCGTATAATCATGAGTAACCATTATTATTGTTATACCTTTATCATTGCTTAACTCATTTAACAAATTATAAAATTCCTTTTCCGATTTATTATCAATTCCTGCTGTAGGTTCATCCATAAAAACCATGGTAGGATTATTGACCAAAGCTTTGGCAATAAACACCCTTTGTTGCTGTCCCACCGACAATCTTCCTATCAATCTTTTGTTATAATCTTGCATTCCTACGATATCCAAGGCTTTATCGGTTAAACCGTCTATCAATTTTTTATCTCTGTTGAAAAATTTTGATTTTGCATAAAGAGGTGACTTTACCACTTCTTCCACAGTTGCGGGAAAACCCTTATTAAAAGCATCTATCCTCTGTGAAACATAACCGATTTTATCCCAGTCCTTAAATTCTTTGATAGGCTTGCCAAAAAGTTCAATTTCACCATTATAGGGATTCAGCAATCCTAAACAAATCTTTAGCAAGGTACTTTTACCGGAACCGTTTGCACCTATTAATACGGTAAAATCACCTTGCTCCACTGCAAAATTACAATTCTCCAATATAATGCTGTTTCCATATTTAAATGATATATTTTTACCTTTGAGTACAGTTTCTTTCATCTGTTCATCTGCTTTCATGAATCCTTATTGCAAATCATTTGCATTTACATTCTATGCTATCGTATAAAAATATGCAATAAAAAAATCCCACATGGGGATTTTTATTATTTCTTTTTAGTTACGTAAGGCAACGGGTCTACGGGACTGCCGTTTATCCTGACCTCAAAGTGTAAATGGGGCCCTGTCGATAAGCCCGTGCTTCCGCAAAGGGATACTGTTTGCCCTCTGACCACGACATCTCCTTCTTTAATCAAAAGTTTTGAATTATGTGCGTATAAGGTGGATGTTTTGCCGCCATGGTCAATTATCACTGCTTTGCCATATCCGCCGTATGTACCGGAAAAAATAACTTTACCGTCATTTGCGGCAACAATATTTTTACCTAAAGTAACTTTTATATCAATACCTGTATGTAGTTTGTTTTTCTTTAAAATTGGATGCAGTCTATATCCAAAGTATGAAGATATTCCTGTATAACCCGGTGCAGGCCATGCCATATCTCCGCCAACATATTTGTCATTGGATTGAAGGGCCAGTATCTTTTTTGTCAGTTCCGCGGATTCTTCTAACAGCTTGTCCTCTAATTTTTCAAGTTCAACAAGGTCTTTGAACACTTTTTTTAGGGTTTCTTTTTTTATTTCCTGTGTGGACTCAACTTCGTCTTTTTTTGCACAAATAACCTCTTTCAGCCTTTCTGTCTCCTGCCGCTCGGCTTCCAACTGTATCTTTTTTTCATCAATTAAATCTCTGTATGTTTTTCTTTCCTTTAAAACATTCACATCATAATTTATAATTTTTCGTAATAAGTCCATTCTTGAGATGAAATTGCTAAAACTTTTTGAATTTAACAGCACCGATAAATAACCTACGGTACCATTTTGGTACATTACTCTTACTCTTTTGTTCAGCAATTCTCTTTGCTTTTCCGCATCGGTTACCGCCCTGTCGTATTCCCTTTGAGTAACAGCTACTTTACCTTCTAAGTCTGATAACAATTCTTCTACTTCTTCCAACTCTTTTTCCGATGCACATATTTTCTTTTCCAACTCCTCAATTTGATTAGAAAGCGTTCTTTTTTCCTTTTCTTTTTGGGTTTTTTGGCTTTTTGTCAGTTCTATTTTTTTATTTATTTCATCTTTATCTTTTTGAAGCTTATTTATGTCATCAGGATTCATCCCATACCCGTATACTTGAAAAGTAGATAAGAGTAAACTGATCACCACTACAAGTACAACCATTCTTTTTTTCATTTTTTAACCTCCTATCATACTTTAAGAAATTTTCTTATAGATATCATGCTGCCAACGGAACCGATAACTATTCCGATTACCGCTAATAAAATACTCAAATTGTATACTATATTAACCATAGGCAATAAATTAATAGATATAAGCCCCAGGCTTTGCTGCTCTATATATCGGGAGCCGTAATAATAACCAACGCTTATTACCACCATGGATATCAGGCTTCCTATAAGCCCCATAAGAATACCTTCAATAAAAAAGGGTCCTTTGACAAATCCATCAGTTGCACCAACATATTTCATTATTCCTATTTCCTTGCGCCGTGCGAAAACAGTAAGTTTTATAGTGTTGGATATAATAAAAATAGATATAAGTACCAGTATAACTACTATGGCCAAGCTTCCCAATCTCAGCAAATATGTAACGTTTAAAAGCTTTTCCAACTCTTCTTTGCCATAGACAACATTTTCAACATTTGACATAGCGCTGATTGCCATAGTAACATTAAAGGCCATTTTAGGATCCAGTAATGTTACTATAAATGAATCTGCCAATGGATTATCATCTTCCAAACCATCCAATAAGTTGGAGTTTTCACCTAACTGTTCATTGAATTCCTCCAAAGCCTTTTCTTTTGATACAAAAGAGCAATCATCAACGCCGTTTAAGGCTTTAATATCTTTATTCATTGCATATATAACATCTGTGCTCAAGCCATCATTCATGTAAACTTTGATTTCTACCTGCGACTCTAATTCTGTAGCCAAATAATCTATGTTTAAGACTATGGTAAGAAATATTCCTATTACTAATAACGCAGCAAAAACAGAACCTATCGCAGCTACACTCATAGCCTTGTTTCTCCACAAATTTCTGAAGGATTGTTTGGAAAAATATCTTATGGTCCTTATTTTCATACTTCATAACCACCCTTCATTTCGTCTCTGATTATTACGCCTTCATTGATTTCAATTACTCTTTTTTTCATTGAATCTACAATTTCTTTTGCATGGGTGGCCATCAAAACGGTTGTGCCTCTTTGGTTTATCTCATTCAAATTATTCATAATTTCCCGGGATGTCTCCGGGTCCAGATTACCGGTAGGTTCGTCTGCTATAAGTATAGAGGGCCCGTTTACCATTGCTCTTGCCAAGGAAACTCTTTGCTGCTCACCGCCTGAAAGCTGATTGGGATAAAGTTCAGATTTTTTACTGAGCCCCACAAGGCTTAAAATTATCGGAACTCTTCTTCGTATATCTTTTGGTGAAGCCTCAATTACTTCCATGGCAAAGGCTACATTTTCATATACTGTTTTTTCCTGTGGCAGTCTAAAGTCTTGAAAAACAACCCCTATACTGCGCCTCAGATATGGTATTTCTCTCCTTTTCAGTTTAGAAATATCTTTATTATTTATAATAATGCTGCCTGAGTCTGTCGTTATTTCTCTAAGCAGCAGTTTTATCAAAGTCGATTTACCGGCTCCGCTTTGGCCTACTATAAAAACAAATTCGCCATTATTTATTTTAATACTCACGTTATTCAACGCTTTATAACCATCTTCGAATGTCTTGCAAACATTAATTAGTTCTATCAACAAATCACGACCTTTCCAACGATTAATGCAAAACTTGTCAGATTGATAAAAAACACATATAATTATTCATTTCTACAAATAATTAAAAAATCCTCTATAATATTTAAAATTCCGTCATTACTTAATAAAAAAATTGTATATTTTGTTTCTTAATCCGATTATATTGCAAATCAAGACGTTATAACGCATAATAAATATAAAAAACACGTCCGGAGTTGATAAAATTGAAGGAACAAATAAGAAAAAAAATAATTAATGAAAGAGATTTCTTAAATATACGGGAAGTAAGCAGCAGAGGCCGGGCAATTTTTGAATATCTTGTCGGAATGGAAGTGTTTAAACAATCAACCGATATTTTTACATATTTAAATTTTAAAAATGAGGTGGAAACAGATAAAATCGTGGATTATTCGTTGAAATGTGATAAAAATTTGTATATTCCTTTGTGCAATACCGCCATTAAAGAAATAGTGGTATGCAGAATGAAAAGCCGGGAAGACCTTGAGTTGAGTAAATTTGGCATTTTGGAACCGAAAATCGAAAGTATCAGAATAGGAAACAGAGAAAATATTGATCTTGCTATTGTACCGGGGGTTGTATTTGACAGAAGGGGAAATAGGATTGGATATGGCGCGGGGTACTATGATAAGTTTTTTTCTTCCCTTAAGCACGATATTTGTAAGGTAGGAATTTGTTATTCGTTTCAGGTGATGGACTCAATTATTGTCTCTCCCCATGACATACCCATGGATTATTTGGTTACGGAAAAGGAAATTATAAAATGCAGGTAATCAGGAGGCCAAAGGCCTCCTGATCCTACATTAATTTCATAACGGCATCCACTATATCCTTGGCAGTTATTTTGTAAAATTCCACCAAATCCGCCGGCTTTCCGGATTGTCCGAACACGTCACCTATGCCCACCCTGACCATTGGTGTGGGGCATTCCTCGGATAAAACCTCCGCAACTGCGCTTCCCAAACCTCCGATTATATTGTGTTCTTCTGCAGTGACAACAGCTTTTGTTTTTATTGCGGATTTTATAATCAAATCTTTATCGATGGGTTTTATAGTATGCATATCTATAACGTGAGCATCTATATTTTCATTTTTTAAAATATCTGCCGCTTCCATAGCTAAATGAACCATAAAATCTATGGCAATTATCGTTGCATCTTTACCTTCCTTTAGGACAATTCCCTTGCCTATTTCAAATTCCACGTCTTCATTATGTATTACAGGTACAGCCAACCTGCCCAATCTTATATATACAGGTCCCTTATACTTTATAACAGCTTCTATTGTTTTTTTAGTAGTGACAGCATCGGAAGGGTTAATAACAGTCATATCAGGTATCGCTCTCATTATAGCTATATCCTCGATGGCCTGATGCGATGCCCCATCCTCCCCGACTGTTATACCGGCATGAGTCGCTGCAATTTTTACATTCAGATTGGGATATGCTATGGAATTCCTCACCTGTTCAAAAGCCCTGCCCGCAGCAAACATTGCAAAAGTGCTGGCAAAAGGTATTTTCCCACAAGTTGCAAAACCCGCTGCGGTGCCCATTAAGTCCTGTTCCGAAATTCCAATATTAAAAAATCTTTCGGGAAACTTCTTTTTAAATTCAAAAGTTTTGGTTGATTTTGATAAATCCGCATCTAATACAACAATGTTTTCGTATCTTTCTCCCAATTCCGCCAGGGCTTTGCCATAGGCTTCTCTTGTTGCAATATTACCCATCTCACACTACCTCCAATTCCTTTAAAGCTTGTTCAGATTGTTCCTTATTCGGTGCAACGCCATGCCAATCAGCTATGTTTTCCATAAAAGAAACGCCTTTGCCTTTAACTGTTTTGGCTATTATAACAGTCGGTCTCCCCTTAACACTTTTTGCTTCTTCCACGGCATTTTCAATTTGTTCCAAATCATGACCGTCAATATTTATGGTGTGCCATCCAAAAGCTTTCCATTTATCTTTTATGGGTTCTACATTCATGACATCTTTATTAAAACCGTCTATTTGAAGGCCATTATTGTCAATGAATGCTGTAATATTGTCCAGCCCGTAATGTGCTGCCGTCATTGCCGCTTCCCATATTTGGCCTTCCTGTAGCTCACCGTCACCAATAAGTACGTAGACTCTGTAGCCTTTCTTGTCAAGTTTTCCTGACAAAGCCATACCATTTGCAGCCGAAAGGCCCTGACCCAATGAACCGGTAGACATATCCACACCGGGAGTGTCTTTCATATCAGGATGGCCTTGCAGCATGGAATTGATTTTCCTTAACTTCATAAGTTCTTCTTTTGGAAAGAAGCCCCTTTCTGCCAATGTCCCATAAAGAAGCGGTGCGCCGTGACCTTTCGATAGCACAAACCTGTCTCTATCCGACTTATACTGCTCTTCCGGGTCAATATTCATCTCTTTAAAATAAAGATATGTCAAAATTTCCACTCCCGAAAGCGACCCCCCCGGATGCCCGGATTTGGCCTCCGTCAGCATATTTATAATGCTTTTCCTTATATTTTTTGCTTTTGTTTTTAAACAATCCAAAGTATCCTTATCCATTTTTCTCCTCCCTTAGATAGTTATTTATAGTCTTTATACATACAGCTTAACATCCGTACTATCGTGTTTTTGCGTCATAAAATGCTAAAATAATGAATTTAGGAAGTCTCAGAACTCTAAAAAACCTCTTAGGTTCTTTGATAAGTCTGTAAAACCACTCAAGGCCTGCTTTTTGGAAAAATTCCGGTGCCCTCTTTACCCTGCCTGCTATAACATCGAGGCTCCCCCCCACACCCATTATGATTTTTGCAGGAATTAAATGTTTATGTTCATTTATCCATATTTCCTGCTTAGGTGCGCCAAGAGCTACAAATACAACATCAGGTTTCAAATCTTTTATTTCATTAATTATCAGTGTCTCTTCTGCATCGCCAAAATAACCATTGTGCATGCCAACAATATTAATACCGTAATATTCTTCTCTAATCTTTTCTGCGGCTTCTTCTGCAACTCCTTCTTTTCCTCCCAATAAGTAAATGCTTTTTTTCTTATGATAGGCAATTTCTATCAATTTACGCATTAAATCATATCCTGCAACCCTTTCTTTGATAGGCACGTTATAAAATTTAGAAGCTATTACCACGCCTATGCCATCAGGCACAACCAAATCACCGCTGTTTAAAATTTTAGCAAAGGAAGGTTCTTTTACTGCATCTAAAAGTATTTCACTATTTGGAGTGAATATCAAGTTTGTACTTTCACCATCCAAAAAGTCTTCTGTCCTGATAACCGCATCTATGATTGTTACGTTATCTACTTTTACACCGACAATATCTACTGTATTTCTCATCATCATCCTTCACCTTTCGTTATATTCGGCTTAAACTTATACTGTTTCTACTGCTGATTTTCATACATTAATTCAAAAGCAAGTTTTACATTTTCTTTGGTAAGCACCCTTAATTCCGTCATCCGCAACTTAAGTTTTTCCTTTTCAATTTTATAGTTATCCATAATCATATCTATTTTTTCATTTATTTTTTCACTACTTAAATTTTCCACAGTACCCGCTGCCGGTTGACCGATATATTCCAAATACCCTTTTACTTTTGGATCATATATAAGCCCTACCATTGGAGTTACAGCAATTGATGAATAAATCAAAGTATGAAGTCTCATTGCAATTACTATGACAAGCCGTTCTATAATCCCGATGAGTTCTTCGGGTAAATACACTTTGGAAAGTATTTTAAATGGAATGTCAAGCTTTGCCGTATAATACTTAATGGTTTCAAAGTCACCGGCACTCATGGGTATAAACAGGGGGCTAAGATTATGTTTGTTATAAATATATTCCAGTGACTCCGCCAGGCTGTTTCCTGTGTCATATTTCCAGTCCCTGATATTAACACCAATCAATTTGTTTTCCGCTTCAATTCCTTCTTTTGCAAAGATTTCTGTTATAGTATCCATATCAGCAGGTTTTGTGGTTAAAACAGGATCTGCTGTAACGATTGTTTTTGGCTTATCTACCCCAATTTTTTTTAACAGTTTAAGTGAATGTTCTTCCCTCAGTGTAATCAAATTCACTTTATTTATTATTCTATTTACCCTCTTTATATTGCTTTGCGAGTTTATTGGTCCTACACCATTAGCATAGAGCATAATCTTTTTCTTATAATGTAATGCAATCTTAATAATAGACAAATAATAGAGCAAGGATCTTGTGCTTGTTTGGTCCTGAAGCAAGCTGCCCCCACCGCTTATAAACAAATCACTTTTTTTTATCTCTTTTGAAATATCGATCAAATTCAGACGGTTTATTGAGTTTATGCCATATTCAAGGCCGGTTTTATCCGCATTGTTTGATAATGCGGTTATTCTAATATTTGGGTCATGGATTTTAAAATCTCTGACTATAGATTTTAGAATTGCTTCATCTCCACTATTACCAAAACCATAGTAACCGGATATCACAGCAGATAAACTTTTTTGCTTTTGTTTTATGATATTGTTATAAATTTTTATATGTAAAGAGGCCAATTTTTCTAAAGAGTAATTCGCTTTTGCGTATTCCAGCAATTCTCTTCCGAATGTAATCCTTTTTTCTTTGTCTTCTATTAATAGATTCAGCTTCGTTGCCAATTCTTTATTATCCCCGGCTTTAAAAAGATACCCGTTTATACCGTCTTTAATAAGCATGGGAATTCCACCCACAGCCGAAGATATGGTAGGTTTTAACAGTCGTGCCCCTTCCATCAGAACATATGGAAAACTTTCACTGTAAGATGTCAAAACATTGATATCGATGGTATTTAAAAAATCATAAGGGTTCTCGATAAAACCAATAAAATGAATGTTATCTTCTATGCCAAGTTTATTAATGAGGCTTGTAAGCTCCGGCATCTCATCTTTGCTTCCTGTGATTAAAAAATGAGCATCCTGATTTGATTCCAACACTTCCGCGGCAGCTTTTATAAATACCTCATGACCTTTTACAGGATGTATCCTTGCCAAAATACCGGCAATTAGCTTGTCATGTATGTGTGTCAGTCCTATGTCTTTTAAAAAGTCTTTTTTATTTTTATAGTTTATACTTTCACTATAATCAATACCGTTATAAACAGTAAAAACTTTATCCTCTGAAAACCCTCTACCTATCAGCATTTGTCTAAAATCTTCCGATACACCTATGTAATAATCAAACTTTTTTAAAGCAAAAATATTCAAATTTGTATAAATTAAGTGCTTATATATATTTCCTTTAAAATCAAGCATAAAATCGCTATGCACAGTCGTGATGCAAGGGATATCAAGCCTTTTCTTTATAAAACGGGTAATAAAATTTGCCCTGGCTCCGTGAGAATGAATTATATCAAATCTTTCTTCTTTTATGATTTTAATGATCCTGTCTACAACCTGTAAGTCGTATCTTTTACCTTGCTCCATGACAAAAACATCGATGCCCATTTGCCTTCCTTCATCGGCAAAGGAACCTTCCATGAAGCAAATCAGTTTTACATCTATATTTTTTTGCAGCTCTTTAATCAGAGTCAGGACATGAGTCTTTGCCCCTCCCACGTCACCGCCGCTGATTAAATGTATTACTTTTAACATTACCTACACGCCCTTATCCGTCATAAGTTTATTCTGAATGCATATGACTATTCTCCCATGATTCGGCTACACCGCCTTTTAACCCAAATTCCGCATTGGTAAATGCCGGAACTTTACCGATGACCAGACTTTTTAGTTTATTTTTTGATAACAACAAAACTATCATCACAGTAACAGACCATCCTGTAATAACCAGAAATATTAATGTACTGATTCTACTATACCCTAAAACTGAAGGATATTTGTTTATTATTTTTACTTTTATTAATTCCAAAATAAAAGGATGGAGAAAATATATTCCCAGTGAGTATGTCCCACAAGCTTTGATTATATTCCTGTACCGGCTTTTGCCGTTATGAATCTTCCTTCCTGCCAATATTAAAACAGCAATTGTGCAAACAGAATATATCATAGTTGTTGGTCTGATAGAACCAAACTTTTCATAAAAATCTCTTCCCTCATTTTTAAAGATGTTATAATAAACCTCCCCAATATATAAAAAAGCGGACAGCAAATATAATGATATTACTTTGGAAATATTTTCTTCTATATATTTTGATATTTTATTATAATGAAGGGCTATAAGACCGCCTGTCAGAAAATAAAAGAACCAACCAAATACACTTTTCCAATAGTACATATTAAAAAAATTCAGTAGCTGATAACTGCTTTGAGTTCTAAAGGAAAATTCGTAGATAAGAATAACTCCTTGAGTTATCGCTATCATTACAAAGAAAAATAAAGGCCTGTTTTTCATGGCTTTGATAAAACATTTCATAAGCACAGGATACAGCAAGTAAAACTGAAATATAAGAAATATAAAGTACAGGTGGGGATATGCATTGCCTAATAGTGCAATTTTTACAAACTTTATGAAATCAATGCTTATTGAATTGTAACTGTTTATTAGTTGGCTAAAAGGTGTCCATAAAATATAAGGAAATATGAAACAATACAAAAAAGACCATAGCAAATACGGCAATAGGATGTATTTCAATTTTTTATTGTAGAACCTTATCGCATCAAATTCTTCAAAACTTCTATAATTGTAAAATAAAACAAATCCGGAAATAATCATGAATACAGGTGTGCCAAATCTAAAAAATTGATTAACAATTATGCCTAAATGCATTGCTTTGCTGCCATAAGCGGAAAGCATGGCAAAAGAACCGCTTAAATGTATCATAAAAATACCCAATGCACATACGGCTCTTATAAAAATAAGTTCTTCCACTTTTTGTCGTTTCAAGTGTATCCCCCTATAAATACCATTGTGTTAGAATATTCCCAAAACTATGGTTCTCTGCGTTAAATGTCATTCGTAAAAGAACACGTAAATATTATAACATATTTTATAAAGTTGTATAGGGAGCAGGTTATACATAGAAAATGCTTAACCCCCTTTACGGGCGTTAAGCATTCAAAATAATTATAATTCTTAATCAAGATAAGCCTTATTTACTTTTTCTTTAGTACAAAACTCTGTTTAAATTCCGGGTTAAGCCCATTGCCTGCTTTATCTCGCAATCTAAGCCAAATCTCATGTTGTCCTTTATATAATTTATCAGACAGTGTGTGTTTTATTGTCCCCGTTTCCGCATCAAATTCAGCTTTTACCTGTATATTATCCAACAACAGTACTATAGACTTCTCATCTATACCCTCACCTTTATCTTTAACCTTTATAAGGATTTCTTCAGGTACCTCTGTAAATTCCTCTTTATCTGCAATATTTATCTCCACAACCTCAGGATTATAATAGTCTATACCTTCTTTATATAATGCAGTAAGGTTATCAAAATATGCAACACTTTTTATTTTATTTTCTAGAACAGGCTCCGCTATATATATTTGTTCCAGCGCTATAGGGAATTTCTCATCTTTTGGAATTTCCGCATATGCATATTTCCAACCATTCCAATCAAATTTACCCTGGTTTGTGTAGTTTACAATTTTTCTTTCCCCGTCACCATTTATATAAGTACCCCTTAGCCAGTTGCCCTGTCCGTTGCCATATACCCATAGCCCGATTTCTATTGGCTTGCCGGGGACAACTATCTTATCCTTAAAATTCAAATAAGCTGCCGCAGTACCCTCATCACCCGTTTCCATGTCATATTCGAATCTATAAGATGATTCACCAAGGATAACCGGTTCATTATCTGAAGACAGCCTTCCCGATACTTTGGCTCTGATACTCTTTACCTCGATATTATCTTTATTTTCAAAGCCGTGAAGAACGATAGGCATATTACCTATTTTTCCATCTACAACTGAAGTAATTTCATCTATTTTTGCTATGACTTTGCCTTCAATCATATTCTTGCCTGCGGTAAACACCCCGGTTTTATCTACCTTACCAAAATCGTCACTGACTGCCCAGGTGATGGCAGAAGGACTTATGATAATCTCCTCTCCTGCTTCGTCATAGGCTTTGGCTTGCATCTGCATCTTTTCTCCCGGTTCCATACTAATATAGCTATTCAAAATTTTTAAAGAAGCAACCTTATCAAAGACTTCAACTTCCATTTTACTTTTTGAATTACCTATTGCTGCTTGAATATAACCTTTACCCGGATTGCTGCCTGATGTAAAAATGCCATCTTTAGTAACTGTGCCTATTCCTTTACTCACACTGTAATTTAATTTATTTGCCTCTGCATCAACCCTGTTAAAGTATTGATCCAATGCATAAGCGGTAGGGCTGTAATTGCTGTTTTTAAATATTTTCAATGTGTTCTTATCTAAAAAAACTGTCTTGGGCTCAGACAATGGTGCATAAGATATTATTTGTATAGAATTGGCCACACTTCTTTCTCTGCCATCAGAAGGTGAGTTAACAAGCCTTGCAGCAACATTACCCTGCTTTCTTGCAATCATGGCTGTAGAACCCCCGCCGTCAAAGTTCAAAGCATTCTCTATACCTTGTTCCAGCATATAATCTGCCAATTCATATAGAGTCATTCCATCACTGAAGCCTTTTTGCCTTCCGTCAACAGTTATAAGAACAACCTGGCCGCCTTTTATACCCACAGCGGTCCTTGGGTGTCTCACATTCGCATCGGATCTTTTAGATAATTCTTCAGATATTTCACCACTTAAAAGAAGTCTTGGTGTACCCGAAATAGCATGCTTAATATCATCTCTGCTGAAGTTAATTTCAAAACTCACTTTATCTCCTTCTTTGAGGACGTTCAGAAATTCCGCTGCAGCTCCCTGCCCTGATAAAACAATTTTATCCTCGGGTATCTGTACAGATTCTATATCTTTTATGACTTCTTCCACAATTCCGGTATAAGACCTGTTCCCAACGATAGGCAGCTCTAAATCCTTTATGATTACCTCAGTGCCCTCGCCTTTTGTATTAGTAGGTTTGCTGAATGAATGGGTATATAAAATCAATTGATTATCCCATCTTACCCTGTTAACTCCTGATATCTCGTACTTCTTTTTCCTTATTTGGACAAATCCATTCATTTCAATATCACTGATAAAGCAATTGCCTTTATTTGTAACTCCAAATACTGTGTTATTGGCCAAAGCTGTTCTGATTTCTCCATCAATGATGTTTGTTCCCGAGGGCAGTCCAGTCAATTCGTTAGTATAAAAAAAATCCCCGTTTACCACCCCTATCACCCTGCTATTGCTTTGATATTTCTGTTCAGCCTGTTTCGATACCGTAGCTGTCCCAATAGCCCTTCCGTTATCACCTGCTTCAACTTTTATAAATTTTGTCCCGATAGAGGTTTCAATGGTATTTATATTAAAAATTCCTTTTGGAGTTGTCAAATTCGTGTTTTTATAATATGTACCGGGCCCTATTTGCTGTATGCTTTCCTCAATTATGTTATCCTTTGCTGTCTCATTGTTCTTAGCCGCATACAAAACATTTGAAAAAAGCAGAACAAAAACCAGTAAAAAGGATAAACAATTCCTGAACCTTCTGCAAAACTTCATATAAACTACCTCCATTACAATAATTATAAATACATTGTATCATTCATATTAGACTCAAAATATTTCTTATTTGTTACAGTTTTCCTCTAATAGTTTTATTATTAGTGCTATATATCATCTGTTTGCCCCATATTATAGCATTATATTGCTCATAAGGCTTGCCATAGAGATATAAAATTCTTTATTTTCTTTTGGAAAACACAAAGGCCCTGTGAATATTGACATTTTCAATTCGTCTCAATGATTCTTGCCGTAGATATGAATCCGGCAAACATCCAAAACATTATGACTGATTTTGGCATATATAATATGTGTTCAGCTACGCCATGAACCATAATCGACAAAAAACCGGCAAGAAGACCGGCTGAAATGTAGCTTAAGTATTTATCTTTTGTTTTTAATATAAACTTAATTGAATGTATAAACAACGATAAAACAAACCATGCGAATGTCAATAAACCAAATATGCCCATCTCAGCCATGATCTCCAAATACATATTGTGACTGTGCCAGGTTTTGGTCCCTTTTATGCTGTATTCATAAAATGTATTTTTGAAAGCCCAATATCCGTACCCCACACCCGTCACCCAAAAATCCTTAATCATTTTAATTGTGCCTTCCCATATATAAGTCCTGTATTCATTGGAACTGTCCTTTATATTACCGATAGTACTTATTCTTTGAATTATTACTTTAGGTGCCAAGGGTATTGTCAGAATGCCGCCGGCCAAAAAAAGGGGGATGTATTTAGACAGTTTTAAAATTGTAAACATCATCATGGCCGAGGCAAAACCAAGCCAAGCGCCTCTGGAAGATGTTAACAACAGGCAAACAAACATCACTATTGCAAGAACTGCGGCAATAGCTTTATTCATCCATTTTTTATACACAAATGCCAAAGCTATAGATGCCGGCAATATATGTTCAAGGTATTCGGCAAAGACATTAGGATTTCCAAAGGTGCCGATGACCCTTGTTT
>JAAYKT010000280.1 GCA_012522255.1 Clostridiales bacterium | reverse complement strand
GGTGTTACATCAATAAAGTCATCCTTGAACAAATTTGGGAGAACCGCCAGGCGGCTTAAACCATTTCGAAACCCGATGGAAATTGCGAACATAATTTGACACTAACCTGCATCACGCTCATAGCAAATTAGCAAAACCTAGTACTATCTACAGATAAGTAATTAGAAGCGGGTTTAGTGTATGGTTAGGATGCTCGAAGTCTAGTTACGGATAGCCTTACGTGTCAATCATTTAAGACCGCCACGAATAACAGACCGAAATTGAATTACCGCCAAGTTGTGGCTATCGCTTACTAATGCATATGATTCCTTGGGGATAGATGCATGTCTATCCTTTGAGGGTACTCCCATCTTTAAATCTACCAAATAGTTTTGATACTAGCAGTTTTCTTAATACCATTACTTCTTCAACCTTCAATATTATCACGCTTAAAAAGTATACTACAACAGAAAAGGAAACTATGTAAATAATAATCAGATTCTGTGGTAAGTTAAAATACGCCAATAAGATTTTATAAGCAATAACACCACCTATACTCATAACCACAGTAGCAAATGCAATTTTCATCAAACTCTTAAATAAGGAATAATTTACCAAGTCCCCCAGCTTCCGATCTAGCTTTATCATCAAAAATATTGAAGCTATAATCCCCGAAGTGCTAGTTGCGAGCGCAAGTCCTTTAACTCCTAAGTCAGTCTGGTAGTAAAAAAATAGGTTTAGGACAACATTTAGGGTGACAGTCAGCATAGAATTTATAAGAGAAGCATTAAATATTCTCATAGCATAAAACGATTTTAAAAGCACTTGCCTTAACGAGAAACTTAACATCCCAATAGAATAAAATACTAGTGCAGAAGCAGTAATCTCAATTGATTGACTAGTAAAAGATCCCCTACCATAAAGCAAGCTTACTAGCTCTCGTGAATAAATAATGAGACCAACTGAAGCAGGTAAGACCAATAAGGTAATGATAATAATACTCTCTCTTATACTGCTTTTCATATCTTCAGTTCTTCCAGTTGCTGCATAGTTTGATACTAATGGAAACATTGCAGTGGTAACCGATGCAACCAATATTCCTTGAATCATACCATTAAATTTCTCTGCATAACTCAAAGCGCTGATAGCTCCAACCTGCAGATTTGATGCAATAGTTCTATCTATGATTTTATTGATATCATTTACTGCTATGCTGAAAAAGATTGGAAGTACCAACACTACAAAACTAAAGATATCTTTCGTCTGAAATTTTAGACTAGATGTAAATCTAAAGCTTGTTTTATTAGTGAATAGCGTTAAAATCAAAATCTCAACTAAAGTCCCAACAACAAAGCCAAACGGCAAAAAGAATTCATAGCTATGGTTGCTTAAAACAATAAACAGTATTAGTATTACGTTCTTAGGAATAGCCATAAATACAGGGGCCCAATATATGTTATTGATATTGAGAACACCTTTATATATGCCTATTGCGCCGCTAACTAAAATTGAAAATGCAGTGATTCTTGTAAAACTAATCGCTAAAGAAAGAGTCTGATGGTCAAAGCCCGATGCGAAAATCTTTAGTATTGGTTCGGTAAAGCCTATGATTAATGCAATGATCAGTAGGGCAAATATTGTAGAAAAGACAAATAGATTGCTTGTAAAATCATTTGCTTCCTTAAGAGACTTCTTTCTTATTTCACTATATTTAGGAATAAAGCCCGCACTAATAGCAGCACCAAAAAACGAATACATAATAGTCGGAACTGTAATGGCAATAATATAGGTATCGCTCACAACAGAGGTGCCATAATAATAGGCTAAAACTATGTCTTTCAAATACCCAATAGCATTAGCAAAGACTGTTAGCAGTGTTATTTGTAGGATTATCCTCTTCATTTGTTACCGCTTCTTTCTGGGTTGCCAAATTAGTGAGTTTTTAATAATAGACTTTAACTTATAAGCAATAACTATGTACGGGGGTAGGAAATTAAAAAATCGAGTTATCTTTGTGTAAATAAGTATGATTTTTTCCTGCTTACTTAATTTTAGGGCAGTGATTTTGCTCTGCTTTGGACTTATATCATTTATAACCAAGTCCAGTTCTCTAATCCAGTCTCTCAATATAACATTTATACTAAAATTATCATGAATCCATTTCTCGCACTTTGGGCTATAATAGTTGTAAGCATTATCATCCTTCAATACTTGAATTATATATTTGTGTAGTTCACTTTTTCGTGAAAATAAGAACCCCGTTTGGGTATTATTTACAATTTCAGATTGACCATATTTGTTAATTGTAACAATTGGAATCCCAAAAGACATCATCTCTAATCCACTAAGACCTAACGTTTCATACCCATATGGATTTATAACCCCTACTTTTGTCTCTTTAAAAATTTCGTTTTTTTCCTGACCAACGACACCCCATAAATGTATACAAGGCAATATATTACCATTTCCATCTAAAAGGTATCTTTTTAGAACCTTTTCGTATGATGGATGAGCAATTCCAAGTTCTCCAAGCGTAACATTTCTGTTATAAAGTTTCGCACTGCCAATTATATTTAATTGAGCATCAGGTACTTGGTCAAGTACTTTTTTCCACTCTTTTAATAAAATGTGAAGACCTCTACTCTTGCTAATATGACCTATATAGGTAACTATTGGTTTCTTCAAAGCGCTTTTATTGTCTGCACAGGTAACTACAGGGTTGTATATTACCTCAGTCTTGTTGAACAAGCGGTGACCGACTAATTCAAATGCTTGATGCGCACCAACACATATATTCCTTTTAACATAATTAGACTTTGATAACATATTGGCTAATGGGGCTTCTATCTTGTTATGAGACCATGTGATGACAATTTGCTCCGCATTATCAACTTTTTTATACAATTCTTTATCAATAACTGATCTGATTACTAAAATATCTGTATTAGTTTCTTTAGAAACCTCAATTGCTGCAAAAACATCCTTCACTACGGTTACATTAATATTTGAAGGTAGTCTCATATTAGAATCTACAACTAGACCTATATCATAATCCCCACCAAACTGCTTAGATAATTCAGTAGCTAATAACACAAATAAATATTCCGTCGCACCTATTCCAGGGTTTCCTAACCCCGGGTTTGATAGATCAACATGCTGTATTCCTTTGGTAGATATAAAAAACTTAATTTTTATCCTATGCGAATTACTTTGAATTTCTTTATCCATTATTTCACCCCTCTTAATGTAAGACTCAATTATCAGTAGATAAAGAATTCTTAGCGCTAAATTACTAGTTTGATCGACTCCATACTACTCGATGGCTATACGAGATCGAAAACGGTATTGTATGGTATATATGTAGCACCATTCATGATTGTCCATAGATACATAAATATGTATGCACATACAAGTCCATATGTTAAAATAATCCTACTCTTGATATGGAAATAAGCAAGCATATTAGGAACCAGTATAATCATAAATATGGTTCCATACAAAGAGAGCCTATGCCCCATAGTACCTTGTCTAAGAAACATCAAGTATATCATCAAACCTATAGTGTAAGAGTTAAAAATAATATTAAGATTGTAGTCTTTACTGATTCTCTTTCTCAATAACATACTTATGATAAAAATAACTAATATTACAACTATCGCCCTGGTTCCTTCTTGAACCCTTGTCTGATTTGTATATACACCATATCTAGTATAATTTATAACAATGCTATTGATGATATTACTTATTAACGGTAATGCCATCACAATGATTGTTAATGTAGACGTCTTAACTCTTATATAACTTGATAAATATAGCACAAGTGAAAACAGGGCTGATGCATGAAACATACTCGCTAGAATAATACACAATGAGTACTTGAAAAGTTTTTTCTCCAGTACATATCTAAAAGCATACGTAGTTATTGCCAAAGCCGTAAACATCCGGATAACGCTAAATGAATTTAAATAGAATAGCGGAAAGCAAATATATATTAACAAACTTAACCATGGGTTTTTGCTGTATCTGTTTATAACCTTTGCAATGAAGTAGACGCTAATAGCCGAATTTAAAGCAAAATAGAGGAAGGGGAAGTTTAGATTTCTTGAAATGTTTATAAGAAAAATCGTTAAATACTCGTTATTACTCATCATGTTTGTGTTTAATCCATAAACTATTGTATTATAATACTGCATGTAATCCCAGCCGACATCATATCTTATGGCAGAAAAAATCGTAACAAATATATATCCTATCGTCAGTAAGTGTTTATTAGTACACTTTTCTCTAGTAGGGCTTTGGTTATTGTTAAGGACACTACCTTGTGAAAGTACATACAATATTAAAACTAGTGCTATCAAAATTATATATGGAAACATCTTCAGTTATCCTCGCTTTTATATCTATATTTATCTTTTGAGGATAAAAAACTTAATAAATGTCTCTTAAAAGTCACTTCATCTTTTCGGACATCTAACAAAAATTGGTTCCTCCCCTTAATGTAGATATCTTCATCTAATGATTCAATGTAGCTTTTAATATTCATGTTTAAATCGATAAAATTATCAATCGTTAACCCTAAATTGTATTTTTCTATCTGCGACGCCATGTAACTTCCTTTTAAGGCTATTATTGGCTTGCCAAAATATGCTGCACTATAAATTCTATTAGGCATCAGAGTGTTTGAATTGATACTTTTCCCTAACAAAATATTTATTAGCACTGCACTCCTATATAAATCTTCTTCATCTTTTGAAGAATACTCACCAGAGAATTGCACATTAGAAATCATATTATCATTTGCATACGACTTTAATTTTTCTCCAAGCATGCTTTTACCGTGATACGATATTAAATAGTCATTTGAATTTTTTAAGGCACTTAGCAGACTCATATTTTGTTTTAGATCCCTGATGGTTCCTATATATGAAACATTTATTTTGCTGCTTTGGTTTCTTTTTATAGTACCTTCACTTTCTTTCGAAGAATAACCATGTCTAAAATTATGATTAACTATAAAGTTATTTGTAGATGGTAACCATTCCCTAAAACCTGGAGATGAGATTGTTACAAATGATGAGGAATTAAAAACTTTTGTCAAGTCGACATATTTAATTGTTCTATTGTAGTCTCTGATATCTATGATATATTTTCCATTAAAGTCTTTAGTTAGTATACTGCCTAAATAAGCCGCCAGTTGTATGCCGAAAACTATGATTTTGTCATATTTATTGCGTTTAAGCACTTTTTTAATAAATAGCGAATACCTAAAATAATCGAATGCATTTCTGGAATCCCCATTTTTTTTGTCTGCGTATTTAAAACTGGAGACTTCCTCTGTTTTTCTTCTATCCCAATTAACAATATCAAATTCAACGGCGAGCTCTTCAAAATAGCGTTTATAATTGTTCACATAAGGCATCAGTTTAATATTCGAAGGCGTTATTAATAATACTTTCATATCTATTTCCCCCAAACGACCCTGTTTACATAATCCGTATAAGATAATATTATTCTCAATACCTTATCTGACACATTTGGCATGCTATAGTCGTCAACTAGCCGCAACCCATCTAGCCCCTGAGTTTCTAGGATATCTAACCCTTGAAGGATGCGTTCTTTCTTTAATCCTACCATCATTACAGCTGCTTCTTCCATCGCCTCTGGCCTTTCATGAGCCTGTCTAATGTTAAGAGCTCTAAACCCAAGAATGGATGACTCTTCACTAATAGTTCCGCTATCACTTAGCACTGCTTTTGCTTTGGTCTGGAGTTTTACATACTCATTAAATCCCAAAGGCTTCATTGTTCTTACTAACGGGTTGAACTCAATCCCTTTAACTTCAATCATCTTTCGAGTTCTTGGATGCGTGCTTACAATCAAAGGCATGTCATACTTCTCTGCGATAGCATTAAGACTATCAACTAGATCTTTGAAGTTAGCTTCGGAATTAATATTTTCTGATTCTGCCCCAAACTCCGTGGAAATTGAAAATGACGGCTCCAAATAACTCTGATAAAATGACTTTGGGAAGACCAAAATATCAAATGGTTAAAAGGAGCTGTCACAATGAAAGTATATCAGGGAAAGCAAGAGACCGTCAATACCGGCATTGAGATCACAAACTATGAGTATCTTCAAGAAAAGGCTCAAGATGGGCTACTCCAGCTTTC
>JAAYKT010000279.1 GCA_012522255.1 Clostridiales bacterium | reverse complement strand
GACAGGCCCAGCAGGCCGGACAGACCAAGCAAGCCGATAGTCGTTGTCCCTGTGGAGCCGGTACCAAAAGACCTGCCAAAACTCAACAAAAAAGATCATATGCAATATATACAAGGCTATCCCGATGGGACAGTAAAACCGGAAGGCTATATAACGAGAGATGAAGTTGCAGCTGTATTCTATAGACTTTTAGATCCCGAGTATAGAGACAGAATAAGGACACAAAAACATGAATTCTCTGATGTAGCTTCCGCAAGATGGTCCAACAAGCACATTGCCACTTTGGCTAAGGTTGGAATAGTAATAGGTTACACCGATGGAACATTTAAGCCCGGAAACTATATAACTAGGGCAGAAGTGGCCACCATTGCTTCAAGATTTGATAAACTCAGCCCTTTTGAAAGCGATAAATTCTCAGATATTGCCGGACATTGGGCAAACAAATACATCAATTCTGCAGAAAAGCAAGGATGGATAAAAGGTTATTCCGACGGAACATTCAAACCGGATCAATATATCACCAGAGCTGAATTCGTGACTTTAGTAAATAACGTGCTGGAACGAAGAGTCAAAATTGGCGATATATTGCCGGATGCAAGACAGTTCCCGGATTTACCTAAAAATGAGTGGTACTATGAGGCAATGCAAGAATCCATAAACAGCCATCACTATATCAGGCTGGAAAATGGGTATGAAGAATGGCTTGAAATATACTATCCCGATTTGGACATGTAAAAAGCAAATGCAAGAAGGCAAGGTAATATTACCTTGCCTTCAATATTAATACAAAGGATACCATGAAATATTTAGGCTTAATTAACTTCTGTTTTACTTATATCAATTTGGATTAAATACAAATAACTAATCGTGAACTTTATTTATTTTAGATTGTAATCAATCTATTTGTGACTTAAATGAAATCCAAATGTGACTGGCATAAACCTAATATGGCATTACCGGGAATTATACTATCAACAGATACATAGTATATCCGGGAGGTGAAAACTTATGGAATACCCATCATCAAACGATTATTATCTTAAATTCAATGCCTTATCATCGAATAACGGACTTGGCAAGGATTACATATTGGATAAAATCAGCAGCAACTTTACAAAAGCAACGAATATAAAAAAAGAATGCATTTTGGGAAAAAAACTTTCAGAAATAATTTCAGAATATGAAAATAATATAATTGGTTTAAAAGAAATCTATGATAGCACTATACCCAAAACAGGAAAGAAATTTGAAAAATATATAAAGGAAAAAGATAAATGGTACATAATCAACTTGTTTATTGATGAAAAAAACAATGTCCTTGTGTTTTATAATGATATTACACGAATAAAAGAATCAGGAATTATGACAGAAAAGAAAATTAAAGATGAAAGTTCCAAACCGGAGAAAAGTTTAATTAGCTATAGGGATAAAATGACCGGATTGTACAATGCTGATTTTTTTTATGAGGAATTAAAGAGGCTTGACAGTCAAAGGCAGTTACCAATAAACATTATAATGGGGGATTTGA
The DNA here is from genome assembly GCA_012522255.1 of Clostridiales bacterium. Taxonomy (GTDB): domain Bacteria; phylum Bacillota; class Clostridia; order Lutisporales; family Lutisporaceae; genus JAAYKT01. Next base: position 168 of record JAAYKT010000279.1, on the reverse strand, counting down.
ATGGCCTAAAGCTTATAAACGATGCCTTTGGTCACATTATGGGGGATAAAGTTCTGATAAGAGTGGCGGAAATAATGAAAAAAGTCTTCAGAAAAGAGGACATAATAAGCAGGGCGGGAGGAGACGAGTTCCTAATACTTTTACCCAAAACATCAAGAGATACAGCCT
>JAAYKT010000278.1 GCA_012522255.1 Clostridiales bacterium | reverse complement strand
CACATAGATGGGTGAGGGGGGATTGGCAATTAATCAAGTGGCTGTTTAAAAAGGATTACTTAAATTTCCTTTCTAAATTAAAAATTGCAGACAATCTAAGAAGGAGTTTAATAGCTCCTTCATTATTTCATACAATACTTATCGGTTCCGTATTGCTTAAAATAAATATTTTGGCACTTATTATCGTAGTTTCTTCTGTTTATTTTTTTCCTGCTTTATTAAGCTTAGTTGATACAATCTATAATAAAAGAAAATTTTTAACGGAATCATTAATAATTATAAAGCAAGGGTTATGGCAGCTCCTTATCCAAATAGTTTTCCTTCCTTATAATGCATATATAATGGCAGATGCCATAATTCGTACTTTATACAGAGTTTTTGTATCGAAGAAGGATCTGCTTGAATGGGTTACGGCAGCTGAAGCAGAAAAAAAATCGAAAGGAGGAAAAATTGAGTATTTTAAGAAAATGAAATCTGTTTACTTTTTAACAGTTTTGCTGATTATACTTTTAATAATCTTTGATAAGGATAATATACCTTATTCCCTGCCCGTTGTGTTTATTTGGCTCATTTCTCCTTTAGTGGCATATAGAATCAGTGAAGTAGTTGATAAGAAGGAATACCGCTTAAGCAAACAGGATTTAAGTGACTTGAAACGTATTAGCAGAAAAACATGGGCATACTTTGAAGATTTTGTTAAGGAAGAATATAATTTTCTGCCCCCAGACAATTATCAAGAATATCCTTTTAGAGGAATAGCTGCAAGGACTTCTCCCACAAATATAGGCTTGTATTTGGTTACAATACTTTCCGCAAGAGATTTTGGATATATTACGACTCCAAAATTAACGGAAAAAATTGAAAAAACCTTAAAAACGATGGCCAAAATGGAAAGTTGGAAAGGACATTTATTTAATTGGTATGATATTAAAACTTTAGAGGTCTTAAGACCATCATATGTATCCACGGTCGACAGCGGAAATTTCATAACCTATATGTTGTTGCTCAGGCAAGGGCTAAAAGAATACTTAAATAAGCCTGTTATGGACAATAGCATTATAAGCGGATTAAGTGATACATACGCAATGTACGATAGAGATAAGGAAAACCTGAGTAGGATTTTAAAAGTATTTGAAATTGAAAAAATACCTCAGGTGATACATTTAATTAATATAATTGAGGAATTAAACAAATCCAAAAGGCATTTTCAGGGTATGGAAAAAGTTTTGCGGTTAATTGATTCGGTAGAAACGGATTTTAGAAAATATTATATATCAGGAGATACTATAAATGATATAAACAGACTTGCTTTTGGCAAGGATACGGATAATGATTTGGCGGAACACATGGAGGAACTTTTATCTAATCCCTCTGTAAAACAATTGATAAAAATATACGGGGAAATAATTGATATTATATCCTTTGAAATAGATAAAACAGCAGATGATTCAAATAAACAAAGTTTATTAACGATTAAAGAAAAACTTCTTGATGCCGCTTTAAGTTTAAAAGATTTAGCAGAATTAATGGAAGGATTAATTCGAGATATTGACATTATTATAATTAATACTGAATTCAGTCCCTTGTATGATGAAAAAAGAAGCCTTTTTTCCATTGGATATGATGTGGAAAAAGAAAAAATAACTAACTCATATTACGATTTGTTAGCTTCCGAAGCGCGTATAGCCAGCTACTGGGCAATTGTAAATGGAGCTGTGCCTCTTAAACATTGGTACAGATTGGGCAGAGCACTGACCAAGGTTGATGGCTCCAGGGCTTTGGTATCATGGACAGGTACAATGTTTGAATATTTTATGCCGGGACTTATATTAAAGAATTATAATGACACTCTTATTAATGAAACCTATGATGCCGTTATCAAATCACAAAAATTCCATGGAGATAGAATGAACACCCCATGGGGCGTTTCCGAATCGGGGTTTTTTTCCTTTGATTTTAATCTGAACTATCAATATAAAGCATTTGGCATTCCTGATTTGGGCTTAAAAAGAGGTTTGATTGAAGATATAGTGATATCTCCATACTCCACATTATTGGTGCTTAAGGAGGATCCGGAGGGTTCAGTGAATAATTTGAGGAAACTGATTTGCTTAGGGATGGCAGGCAAATACGGTTTTTATGAATCTCTTGACTTTACTCCTAAAAGGTTGAGAAAAGACATGAAAAAAGAAATAGTAAAAAGTTTTATGGCTCATCACTTAGGTATGAGTATGCTTGCATTAAGTAATTTTTTCGATGACGATATCATGGTCAGGAGATTTCATAGTCACCCTTTAATAAAAGCCGGGGAATTTTTATTACAAGAAAAGGTTCCGGTAAAATCCATTATTACAAAAGAATATAAAGAGTGGTTGGAAGAAAAGGATGGACTCAATAAAGATTATATTGAACCCGTCAAATCATACGAATCACCAAATTTTATTCCACCACCCTGTCATTTGTTGTCCAATGGGGACTACTCTCTTATGATAAATACTAAGGGGGAAGGTTACAGTAAGCAAAATGATATTTTTATTAACAGATGGCGGAACGATTACTTGGGAAACAGTTATGGAAACTTTATTTTTATTAAGAATATGACAACCGGCAAGTCCTGGTCAACTGCTCATAAAATACTTGACGATGAACCCGATGGTTATAAGGTTACATTTTTGCCTTCCAGGGCCGAATTTATCAGAAATGATGTAGGAATAAACAGCATTATGGAAGTATTTATTTCACCTGAGGATAATGCAGAAATAAGAAGGATAAAGATAGAAAATCATAACACGGATGATGTAACCTTTGAAATCACAAGTTTTTTTGAATTGTCACTTAATACTTTGCATAATGATTTGGCACATAGGGCTTTTTATAATTTGTTTATAAGAACGGAATTTTTAGAAGATCATGAAAGCATTATTGCAACAAGAAGGCCAAGAGAAAAAAAGGAAGACGAGTTGATGGCATTCCATACAGTAGTCTATGAGGGTGATACCGTAGGGCAAATACAATTTGAAACAAGCAGGGAAAATTTTATAGGAAGAGGGAGAAATGTCAGTAATTCCGTTTTACAAGACCAGCCCTTAACAAATACTGTCGGAATTGTAATAGATCCGTGTATGAGTTTAAGAAAAAGAATTAAGATTCAATCCGGAAAGTCAGAAGTAATATCATTTGTTACAGGGTATGGGGATAGCAGGGCTCAAATAATGGACTTATGCGGCAAATATAAAGAGCTATCCGCTATACAGAGAGCTTACGAACTATCAATAACACGCAGTCAGGTGGAATCTGCATACTTATCCTTAACCGCAAAGGAAATATTATCTTTTGATAATATGATTTCTCATATTATATATAAAAGTCCTTCAAAAAGACAATTTCAAAATATGATTATTAAGAATAAAAAAAGCCAATCTTCACTTTGGGCTTACGGAATATCCGGTGATTTACCCATTGTGCTTATATCGGTTAAACAAGAACAAGATATTGCCATGGTAAAACAGAGCTTAAAAGCGCATGAGTATTTAGGAATAAAAGGACTAAAAACAGATTTGGTAATATTGAATGAGGACGAATCAAGTTATTTGCAACCCTTAAAAACAATGATAAATGATACAGTGGAAAAAAGTAGCGGTAGACATCTAATGGATAAAAGTGGTGGTGTTTTTATACGAAATATCTCAAATATGGTGTACGAAGATGTTTTGTTGCTATATGCAGCAGCGGCTGTTGTTTTAAAAGGTGGGGAAGGGCCTTTTCATAAACAATTAAAAAATGTTAAATGGGATCTTGATAAGACAAAGCCCTTGCAGCATGAGAGTAACTATATGCAACAACATGGCAATGTGAAGGATGAAGGATTGTTATACTTTAACGGTTACGGTGGTTTTAACCCATCAGGTGATGAATATTTGATAAGCAATACAAATACACCCGCGCCATGGATAAATGTAATAAGCAATAAGGATTTTGGGTTTATTATATCTGAAAGTGGAGGAGGTTTCGTATGGGCTGAAAACAGTCGTGAAAACAGAATAACACCATGGAATAATGACCCGGTTATTGATGATATCAATGAGATAATCTATTTTAAGGATTTAAAAACAAATGAATTGTGGACTGTTACAGATAAGCCTATAGCTAAAAATTCACCTTCTACTGTCAAGCATGGGTGGGGATATACTGTGTTTGAGAAGGATTATAATGGGATAGAACAAGAAATGACTGTATTTGTACCTGTTTCAGATAGCATTAAGGTAACTTTAATAAAGATTAGAAATAAAAGTGATATAAATAAAGATTTCAGTGTTACTTATTATATTGATCCGGTTTTAGGAGTACATGAATACTTCACAAAACAACATATAGTTACTGAATTTAATAGCGAAAAGTCTTTATTCTTAATCAGAAATAGCTATAATAATGATTTTCCCGGCAGAAATATATTTCTCACTTCAACCGAAAAAATAATTTCTTTTACCGGTGATAAGAGTAAGTTTTTAGGTTCATTAGGCAAAAAAGGTTATCCTTCCGGACTTATTTCGAATTCTCTAAAAGGGGATGTGGGTGCCGGCCTTGAACCTTGTGGTGCAATACAGATAGAACTTAAAGTAAAACCGGGTGAAACAAAGGAATTTGCATTCTATGTAGGTCAAACCATAAATAATGATATGTTGGAGGATTACATAATTAAGTATTATAGACTTAACTATGCAAAGGCCCAACTTAATAAGGTGAAGGATCAATGGAAAGAAATAACCGATGTTATAAAAGTAAAAACCCCTGATCTTTCGATGGATTTAATGTTAAACGGATGGATGACCTATCAGACTTTGAGCTGTAGAATTTGGGGCAGATCGGCTTTTTATCAATCCGGAGGTGCATATGGGTTTAGAGACCAATTACAAGATGCATTAAATATCGGATTAATATCATCTGCTGTATTTAAAAATCAAATACTGGTTCACGCAAGACACCAATTTAAGGAGGGTGATGTTCAGCATTGGTGGCACCCCGCAGAACGCAGCAGAGGAGTGAGAACCAGATTTTCCGATGATTTACTATGGCTTCCTTTTGCTGTAATTGAATATGTTGATATAACAGGCGATTATACTATATTGAAACATGAAGAGACATTTTTAACAGATCGTTTACTAAAGGATGATGAGGATGAAAGATATGGGATAACAGATTCATCTGATGAAACAGGTACAATATATGAGCATTGTAACAGGGCTTTGGAAAAAAGCTTGAAATTTGGAGAACATAGATTACCACTTATGGGTTCGGGTGATTGGAATGATGGTATGAATAGGGTAGGTAATAAAGGAAAAGGAGAAAGTATATGGCTTGCTTTTTTTATGTATTCAATACTCACAAGATATACTTCTATATGTGATGCGATGAATGATAAAGAAAGATCAGACAGATATAAGGAAGAGGCAGAACGACTGAAGAATGCCATTGATGAAAACGGATGGGATGGCAATTGGTATAGGAGGGCTTACTATGATGACGGCAGTCCATTAGGTTCGGCAGAGAACAGCGAGTGTACTATAGATTCAATTGCACAAAGTTGGGCTGTTCTATCAGGAGCAGGTGATAAGGATAAATGCGAAAAGGCAATGGAGTCTCTTAAAAGGTATCTGATAAAAGAGGATATAGGGATAATTCTTCTTTTTTCACCGCCTTTTGATAAGGGAGAAAAAGATCCGGGATATATTAAGTCTTATGTACCGGGTGTTAGAGAGAATGGTGGACAGTATACCCATGCCGCCTCCTGGGTTATAAGCGCTTTTGCGGCATTAGGTCAAGGTGACACTGCATGGAAGTTGTTTAATATGATAAATCCAATAAATCATACAAGAACCTTAAAAGAATGCAGTATTTATAAAACAGAACCATACGTTTTATCTGCAGATGTTTATTCGGTAAACCCACATGCAGGCCGTGGAGGATGGTCATGGTATACAGGTGCCGCCGGTTGGTTTTTTAAGGCAGGATTAGAATACATATTGGGATTTAAAAAAAGACATGATATGGTGTTTATAAATCCGTGTATACCGAGTTATTGGGAAGGTTTTCAGATATTGTATAGGTATGGAGATACCACCTATTCAATAAACGTGGAAAACCCCGATAAAGTAAATACCGGGATAAAATCCATAGCTATAGACGGCACGATTGTTAAAACGGAAGGAATCAGATTAGTTAATGACGGAAATATGCATGATGTAATAATAATTATGGGAGAAAAATAGACCTTTTCATTAAAAAGATTGTATAAATTATATAAAAATATTAGACTAATAATTAGTGATAGATGTTAGGAGGTCTTATTAGTGTTATCAGATACCGTTAAAAAGTATTATTCGGTTGATTTTGGGTTAAATTGTGCCGAATCTGTTTTATATGCCGCTAATGAAGAATATGGACTTGGTTTGGATAAAAGTGCCCTTAAGACTATGGCTGCTTTTGGCGGTGGGATGGGAGTGGAGGAGGCATGTGGCGCAATGACAGGAAGCTTGGCAGCCCTTGGTGTGATTTTTGTTAAGGATAGGGCCCACGAAAGTGATAAAATAAAACTGTTGACAAAAGAATTTATCAGGGATTTTAAAGAAAAACTTAGTACCGATAATTGCCGGGATTTGAAGGAAATTTTCAAAAATGATAAAAATAAATGTGAGTATATAGTGGTTGTTGCAGCGCAAATTCTTGACGATATAGTTAGAAAGGAAGTAGGCTATCGGATGTAATAGCAGTAAATAAAGCAAACTATTAAAAGGTAAGTTACAGTGTATACTGTAACTTTTTTGTTGGATGTTTACATAGTCTTTTAATGGAAGAAATATTAGTATTTGATATAGTTTGTGTTGTGATGCTTGTTAATACTATTTCAAAAAGATAGAATAAGCATTAGGCATATAAAGAAAAATTTTCATTTAAATCAAAAAAAACGAAGATAAATGTTTTTTTATACGTCTTATTTATTGTATAGGTATGGAAAATAGGGGGTGATTTTCATAAATCCATTGATGAGCTTGAGGGATGTCAGGAAAGTTTATAGAGTTGGGAATGAAAAGGTGGTAGCTCTCGACACCATTGACCTGGATATAGAAAAAGGTGAGATTTGCTGTATATTAGGTACTTCCGGATCAGGGAAATCCACTTTGTTGAATTTAATGGCCGGCTTGGAGAGGCCTACAAGAGGAGATATAAAAATAAAAGGTAAACCCATAGAAAAAATGAGCGAAAATGCTTTAGCAAAATTTAGAAGGAAAAATATCGGATTTGTGTTTCAATCATATAATTTGATACCCACTCTTACTGCATTAGAAAACGTAAGCCTTCCGTTAATTTTTATGGAAATTGATAAAAAAATAAGAAACGAAAGGGCAAAAAAGTTATTGATTCAGGTTGGATTGGATAAACATTTAAAACATAAACCAAGTCAAATGAGCGGTGGGCAGCAACAAAGGGTCGGTATAGCAAGGGCATTTGTAGGTAAACCGGATGTTATTTTTGCTGATGAACTAACAGGAAATTTAGATTCAAAAACTTCAACAGATATAATGAAATTGATTACAAATATTACCAAGGAAAACAATCAGACATTGGTAATAGTGACTCATGATATTAATATTGCAAAATACGCCGACAGAATTGTTTATATTAAAGATGGAAGTATAGAAAAAACAGAGAAAGCTATAAGTGTATAGGGGGTAAAATATTTGAAAAAAGGAATTAGATATTTGGTTATATTGATTTTTTTAATGCAGGCATTCTTATCCATTGGCAGTGTTGTATGGGCTGATGCTAAAGATCCGGTGCTGATTGTATCCGGGGGTAAAATACCTGTTGTAAATGCAGGAGAAGAAGTAAAATTAAGTATACCTATCGAAAATATAGGTCCTACCGCAGCAAAAAATATACAAGTTATAATGCAGCTTGATGAAGAGTCCCCTTTTGTCCTTGAGGAACTCAATTCTACATATATAATTAGTAAATTAAACAGTAAAAAAACTGATAATGCGATATTTAAAATAAAAATACGCGATGACGCAATTGATAAAGTATATTCGGTAAAACTGCTATATTATTACAGCAATATGGCAGGAACGGTTTTACCGCAAGGTGCTGATACAATTAAAGTGAGAGTAGAGAATTCAAAGAAACCTCCGCAACTGACTCTTTCCACGGTAAGTTACGGGGATATGCCGCTTATTGCCGGAGAAAGTAAAATAGTATCCGCTATAATAAGAAATACCGGCGATTTAGAAGCCAAAGATGTGAAAGTTTATTTAAAAGGTTTGAGCCCAAATGTTTTTACCTTGAAAAATTCACCGGATGTCAAATCTTTGCCTAATATTGGAGCAGAAAAAGTTATACAAGTGGATTATATTATAATCCCTTCTTTAAGCATGGATACAGGTAATTACGATTTAACTTTAGAATTTGACTATAAGGATAGCTATAATAATCCTTTTTCAGAAAAGTTAACCTTTTTTTTGCCTGTGCAGGGATTAGACACTAATTTATCCAACTTAATAATTAAAAACATTTCTGTTCCCGACAAAGAATTAAACACGGGAGAAAGCTTTGCCATTTCTTTTGATGTTATTAACGAAAGTAGTATAGAAGCAGATGATGTTAGAGTAAGTCTTAGTATTGAAAAGGATATTATTTGTAAATCGTTAAATATAATAAGTTTAGGAAAGTTAACTAAGGATGAAACAAAAAGTGTAGAATTCGAGCTATATACGACGGCAGAAGCTGTCACAAAGAACTACCCTATACAAATTAATGTGGAATTTGAAAGCGGCATTGGGGGTAAGAAGGTCAAAAATAATATATCCCAATATGTTGGTGTTTTTGTAAATGGAGGAACAGGCAGCAGCACTCCTAAGATTATTGTAGATAGATATAATATTGAACCATCTACAATAAAAGCAGGGGATAGTTTTCAGCTCACCATGTCCTTATTAAACACGAGCTCCTACAGTACTGTCAGTAATATAAAGGTTTCATTGATAAGCGATGACGGAGTTTTTAATCCTGTTGATAGCAGCAATACCATATACATAGAAAGTATAAAGCCGAAAGAAAACATACAAAAAGTATTTACCTTAATGCCGAAAAGGGATGCGGAGCATAAGACTTATGGAATATCGGTAAATATTGATTATGAAGACGAGAAGGGCAATCAGCTCGGCTCAAAGGATATTATCAGTGTACCTGTAATACAACAGGTTAAGTTGGTTTTGGGCGACTTAATGTTACCACCGGAAGTTTTTCTGGGACAGTCTTTCCCGGTATCAATAGAGTTTTTCAATATGGGAAAAACCGTTCTTTATAATTTGATGATTAAAACCGAAGGAAATTTCACGACACAAAACTCCAATTATTATGTAGGCAACTTTGAGGCAGGCAAAACCGACAGTTATGATGTTGGAATAATACCAAACGAAGAAGGTCAATTGAAGGGCAGCATAATCTTTTCTTTTGAGAACGCTGTTGGAGAAGCCTTTGATGTAGTAAAAGAGTTTGAAACAAATGCGATAATGATGCAGATGGAACCCATGCCGGAACCCGGTTTTGACGATAATATGGGAGAAGGCAATGAAGGAAAATTCATAAAATTGGTTAAAAATCCTTATGCAATTGGTGGTTTTTTGTTAATTATTGTAGGTGCAATCGTAATCGTTAGGAAAAAACATAAAAAGAAAAAAGAGATGTGGTTGGATGAATAGCATAGATATAGTAAATATGGGTATTAGAAACATGTGGAGGCGTAAAACCAGGACTATACTGACGGTATTAGGTGTAATTATCGGCACCTCGTCCATAGTTATTATGCTATCCCTTGGTATTGGTATGAATGAAAACTTTAAAAAAGAGATAGAACGTATGGGCAGCCTTAATATCATAAATGTTGATGCCAATTATATTTCCCCTGACATGAATATGGGCGGCGGGACTAATAAAGAGGTTAAGTTAGATGATGCAACCTTGGTCAAAATCAATGCTATAACAGGCGTTGATGCGGTTACCCCTATAATGTACAGTTACTGGAAATTCGGCTTAGGCAAACTAATAGGCGGTTTCAGTGTAATAGGAATAGATTCTTCGGTAATGGAAAAGTTTGATTTCAAAATAGAAGAAGGAAGGTTATTAAACGAAAATGATAAAGCCGCTTTGGTTTTTGGCTGTTATTTACCTGATTGGTTTTACAATCCAAAGGCAAACTATTATTACGGGGGGCCTATGGAGAAACCCAATCTTATCACGGATAAACTAATCATGACTATGAATATGGAGTATGGTGAGAGAAGGGTTGGAGGAGGTCCCAGATCAGGGGGGAATAAGCCTGCTCCTGAATATAAAGTCAAGGGTGTAGGTATACTAAAGCAAAGTAATAATGATAAGGATTATAATGCCTATATGGATATAAACCAACTAAAAAAGATGGTCGAAGAAAGTAATAAGGCACAAGGCAAGCAAGGAGGGTTTGATTATTACCCCCAGGTATCCAAGGATAGTTATCAGAATGCAATGGTGAAAGTTAAAAACATTAAAAATGTCAAGAAGATACAAGAACAGATAAAAGAAATGGGGTTTGGGACCTTTAGCCTGACCGACATTCTCGATTCTATGCAAAAAGCATCTGCCGGCATACAGGCCGTACTGGGCGGAATAGGAGCGGTTTCACTTTTAGTTGCAGCAATTGGTATAGCTAATACGATGATAATGTCAATATATGAGCGTACAAGAGAAATAGGAGTTATGAAGGTTCTGGGTGCGGAATTGTCTGATATAAAGAGATTGTTTCTTTTTGAGGCAGGTCTTATAGGCTTGGCAGGGGGGATAATCGGAATTATATTCAGCATACTTATTTCTTACCTGTTAAACAATGCAGGCTTGTCTTTGTTTATAAATCTTTTTGGATATATGGAACCCGGGAGTAAAATTTCAATTATTCCTTTATGGTTAATTTTATCGTCTATTGTATTTGCGACAATAATAGGTATTATTTCCGGATATTATCCTGCTCGCAGGGCAATGAGATTAAGTGCATTAGAGGCAATAAGAACGGAATGATGCTATACTCATCTTGACATAGAGTAGTGCTTATTGCTATAAATAGTATAGAGCCTATAAATTGCTGTGCAAATTAATTATAAAATAGGAGGATGTTATATGGGCGTTAAGGTTGCTATAAATGGATTCGGGAGAATAGGAAGGCAGATAACCCGGATGGCAGCAGATGACTGGAAGGATGGTGATATAGAATTAGTTGCAGTAAATGCAAGAGCAAATACAGATACTTTGGCGCATTTATTTAAGTATGACTCTGCATATGGTATATATGGTGGTACAGTTGAATCTAAAGAAAATGCACTGATTATTAACGGAAAAGAAATAAAAGTATTTACTGTATCAGAAGCCATTGACCTTTCATGGGATGAGCTGGGAATAGATATTGTAGTTGAATCAACAGGTGTATATACCCAAAGAGAAAAAGCCATGGAACATATTAAGGCCGGAGCAAAAAAGGTAGTTATTACTGCACCGGGTAAAAACGAAGATGTTACTGTAGTCTTGGGAGTAAACGAAGGGGATTACGATCCTGACAAGCATGTTATTATATCAAATGCTTCCTGCACAACAAACTGTTTGGCACCTGTTGCAAAAGTATTACATGAAAAATTCGGCATAATCTATGGGATTATGACGACTATACATTCTTATACGAATGACCAAAAAATACTCGATAAGACACATAAGGATTTAAGGAGGGCAAGATCGGCAGCTGAATCTATAATACCCACAACTACAGGTGCGGCAAAAGCAGTTGAGAAAGTATTGCCTGACCTAAAGGGTAGATTAAACGGATTATCACTGCGGGTACCCACTCCTACTGTTTCCATAACAGACCTTGTATGTAATTTGGAAAAGGAAGTTACTGCGGAAGAAATCAACGCTGCTTTGAAGGAAGCTTCTGAAAATGAACTTAAGGGAATATTGGGTTATTCGGATGAGCCGTTGGTATCAATTGATTATAAAGGGGATAACCGTTCTTCAATAGTAGATGCCATCTCAACTATTGTAATCGGAGAAAAAATGGTAAAGGTAATGGCGTGGTATGACAATGAGTGGGGATATTCGCGAAGGACAGTTGATTTGGTTGAGTACATAGCGAAGAAGATGTAACACTAAAACTTAGGGGGGGCAATGCTCCCCCTAAAATATTGCTGCTATATACTTGTCAACTTATTGTTTTATAAGGATGTGATAGACCAATATCTCAATAACTATTCTCAAAAGTAGGTGGACATCTTTTCAGTTCATACTAAAGCTTATTTATAGCAGCAGATATTGTATTTGACAATATTGTTCAGTTACAAGTCTTAGGGTCTCACAATAATATTAAATAAATTTTACTACTTTTCTATAGTTGCAAAGTATGTGATAATATTAGTTGACTTTATAAAATATTAGGAAGTGATTTGATGGAAGATTCAAAAGAATGGATGAAAACATTAAAGAAAATGCCGCGATTATTTTTTGGGTTATTCTTATATGCTTTGGGAATGTTGGCGATGTTGCATGCTAATGTAGGTACGGCTCCTTGGGATACATTTAACTTGGGAGTGATAAATTATGTACCCATAACCTTTGGGCAGGGTTCCCAAATCATTGGTTTATTTGTGTTGGCAATATCATATTTTATAGGCGTAATTCCCGGAATAGCAAGTATTTTGAATATGTATTTTATTGGATTTTTTATTGATGTTATTGATAGTACAGGTTTAATAAAAACACCGGGTAGTTTTATAGGGAAACTTGTTTTATTGATTATAGGTATACTTACCATTGGTTGGGCAACCTATTTTTATCTGAAGGTAGAATTGGGTGCGGGGCCGCGAGATGGGCTCATGGAGGGGTTAGTTAAAAAATTAAATAAACCTGTTTGGTTGATAAGAGGTACCATAGAACTTTCGGTTTTAACCATTGGGTATTTTTTGGGAGGCCCTGTAGGTGTAGGTACTTTGATTACTGCATTTACTATGGGGTTTTCTGTTCAGTTTGCATTTAAAATTGGGAAGTATGATTCAAAAATAGTAGAGCATGAAAATTTAATCCAAACGATAAAAAGGTTAAAACCATCAAAACCGGAGGAAAAAGAAGTTATATAAAAAGATATACAGGAGTTTTAATACAAAATAAAAAGGAGGTGCAAAAATGGCAAAGTTGTTAAACGGCAAAGAGTTGGCAAAAATTATTTATACCGAGATAAAAGATGAATCAGATTTTTTAAAGGCAAGGAATACAGTACCTACATTGGGGATTATAAGAGTAGGTAACAAGGAAGATGATATAGCCTATGAAAGAGGAATACTTAGGAATTGTGAAAAGGTCGGCATTAAATGTATTGTAACTGAATTGGAGGATAATATTTCATTCGAAAATTTTGTCAAGGCATTAAATGTATTGAATAATGATTCAAAGATTCATGGCATATTGATTTTCAGACCATTACCAAAGCATCTGAGTGAGAATAAGGTTAAGCACTTAATTAGTCCGGAAAAGGATATAGATTGTATGAATCCGTTGAACTTGGCAAAAGTATTTGAAGGCGATTTAACCGGATTTGCGCCTTGTACACCCAAGGCAGTAATGGAAATGATAAAAAGATATAAAATAGATTTAGTCGGTAAAAAAACTGTGGTAATAGGCAGAAGCATGGTTGTGGGAAAACCTCTTGCTATGTTGCTATTAAAGGAAAATGCTACAATCACAATATGTCACTCAAAAACAACAAACCTATCGGAGGTGTCTAAGGATGCAGATGTGCTGGTTGCTGCTATAGGGAAAGCCAAATTCGTAACTGAAGAATTTGTAAAACCCGGTGCTATTGTTATAGACGTCGGAATTAATATAGATGACGAAGGAAAGCTATGCGGTGATGTGGATTTTGAATATGTTTCAAAAATAGCCTCATTTATAACCCCAGTTCCGGGAGGCGTTGGATCTGTAACCACGGCGGTTTTACTGAATCATGTGATTAAAGCAGCTAAATAGCGCTTTTGGCAACCAATTCTAAAAGTGTTTCCCTACTCAGAAAATTATTGACGGTGTTTTCAGAAGATAGTGTCAGTGCTGCCGCGGCAAGACCATAATTACAGGCTGTTTCGATACTTTCGTGTCTTAACAGGCCGAATAACAGTCCGGCAGTCAAGGCATCGCCTGCACCGGTAACATTTTTAATTTCTGTTTTAAAGGCAGGAAATTTTTTTGTTCCTTGAGCATTAATTAGACAGAGCCCCTCGCTTCCTAATGTCAGTATTATATTTTTTACTCCTTCGTCTAAAAGTATGGATGAAGCTGATTTTATATCATTATTATCAGGATCTAATCCGGATAAGGAAAAAAGCTCATCCTTATTGGGGGTAATAATATCTATGCCATCCAATAAACCCAGGAGTTTTTTTGACTTGGAAACCGATACCGGTTCAACACAAATAGGGATACAGTTTTGCCTTGCCAATTTAATTAAAAAAAGTAAGGCTTCTTTTTCTATATTAGTATCACAGACAATATATTTTGTATTTGTCAAAATATTGCATTTTTCTTTTAGATAATCAATATTTACATCTCGAATAACCTCCATTCCCGATAATCCTAAAACTAATTCGCCATCATTGCTCAGTATAGCGAGGTAAATACCTGTTGAATACTTCTTGGATATTGCAATATGGCTTGTATCAATTCCTTTGTCATTTAAATCTTTTATCAGAAGTTCACCAAATCCGTCTTTTCCTATTGAGCTCAATATTGCAGTTTTAATACCCAATTGAGTAAGGTTTTGTGCAATGTTTCCGCTAACACCTCCGGAAGTAATCTTCACTGTCCCGGGATTGGAAGTCGCGGAAACGATACTTTCAAAAGATTTACCTGCTATATCACAATTAACTCCTCCTATTATTACAGCATCAAAAAGCTTACTCATGAACAACTTCCTTTCATTGTAACCTCGTAATAGTAATGTGCTTATATACATTTTAGCATCAGACAGGCTTTTCGTATATATAAAATACATATACAAATCGAGTTAAACAATTGCCGTTATATTTCAAATATTGTTTAGATTTTTACTTTTTTGATTAAACATAAAATTTTGGCTTGCAATCAAGTATGGCGCGCAAATACATCAATATGATCTTTTACATGTACAGTAACTATATTGGTATCTTATGGTTTTTTTATAAGTAAGGGCAAGCCGGGCTTAGATAGTCAACGTATTCATAAGCAATGGCATTTTTTTGACATATTGGGACAGGCAGTCTATAATATTATGTAAACTAAAACAACTGTGCTGAATCCCGGTTTTGCCGGGTACGGAGGAACCAATAGTGGGGGTTAATCCAAAAAATTTGGTAGGGACCTTCTTTCCCAAACCCGTCAGCTAACTTCGGAAGCAATTATAGAAGGAGAGGATTACTTAATGGAAACTGCCTTGAAGAAAATTTCAGCAGCAGCTATTATTACAAGTTGCATTGGTTTTTTATTTACGGGAGTTTTTGCAGATGGGCTTCTAAAAGAAGGAGTCAGAGGAAATGAGGTAAGTTTATTACAAAACAAATTGAAAAGCATTTCTTATGCCAATTATAATGCGACAGGTTATTATGGAAGTTTAACAAAGGAGTCAGTAAAAAAGTATCAGAAGGATCATGGTCTCGTGGAGGACGGGATGGCGGGGTATTGGACTCTATCAAAAATGGGACTGGCAAGTTCTTCATCTTATTTAAAACAAGGCAACAGGGGCAGCGATGTGGTTAAACTGCAGAATGCTTTAAATAACAAAGGTTTTTCAGTCGGTAAGGCAGATGGAATTTTTGGTGCAAAAACCTATAATGGTGTTAAAGGATTTCAAAAAACAAAAGGATTAACTCAGGATGGGATAGCGGGGCCTATTACACAGACAAACCTTTATAAGGTTGACTCTGCATCAAGAGGTGTGGCTGCGACATCGTATTCTGCAGATGATCTTTATTGGATGTCAAGAATTATTCACGCAGAATCGGAGGCTGAGCCATATTTGGGTAAAGTCGCTGTTGGGAATGTGATTATGAATAGAGTAAACCTATCTGGATATCCAAATACTGTAAAGGGCGTAATCTTTGATTATTGGGATGGAATACCGCAGTTTTCACCTGTTGCAAGCGGAACAATATATAATAATCCTAATGCGGACAGTGTAAAGGCAGCCAAAGAAGCATTGAACGGTTCAAGGCCTGTTGTCGAATGCACACACTTTTTCAATCCTGATAAGGCAGCGGGTAACTGGATTGTAAAGAACAAAACATATTATACTCGAATAGGAAACCATGTGTTTTATAAATAGCAAATATATAAAGCAAGATAAGAAAACGGCGCAAGCCGTTTTTTTGTCACCCATGAATGTAATCTCATTGTTTGAAAACTTATAATTTAGTATACTGTAGGTATAGAAAAAAGAATTTGCGAGTGATTTGGTTTTGGTTAAAAGAACAATAATCCACGTTGATATGGATGCTTTTTTTGCTTCTGTAGAACAAACAGATAATCCTAAATTAATGGGTAAGCCTGTTATTGTTTGTGGTGAGGGTGCAAGGTCTGTTGTCAGTACTTGTTCCTATGAGGCCAGAAAATATGGGGTTCATTCAGCTATGCCTTATTTTTTGGCAAAACAATTATGTCCCCGCGGCATTTTTATGCCTGTGAGACACAAAAGATATAGCCGTATTTCTCAAGGAATATTGGAAATTTTAGAATCCATAACGGATGCAGTCGAACCGGTTTCAATAGATGAGGCATATCTTGATATCAGCGATGTAAAAGCAAATCCGATTAATGTGGAAAATGTCATAAAGAAAAGAGTAAAGGAAAAGTTTGGTCTTACTTTATCTGCAGGGATTTCCTACAATAAATTTTTGGCCAAAATTGCTTCGGATTGGAATAAACCGAATGGATTAATGGTTATTGAAGAACAAATGATACCTGAAATTTTAAAACCTTTACCTGTGAGGAAAGTTCACGGTATTGGTGAAAAATCAATAGAAAGATTAAATTCGATAGGTATTTTTACTATAGAACAGCTTTTAAAACTAACGGAAGAAGAAATGGTATATTATTTTGGCAAATATGGTGTAGAAATATATTGTCGTATAAGGGGTATAGATAACAGAGTTGTTTGCAGATGCAGGGAAATAAAATCAATTGGAAGAGAGATAACCTTTGATAAGGATACAAAAGATATAAATGTATTAAAAAAAGTGATTAAGAATTTTGCTTTGGAAATACAAGAAAACTTGAAAAAAGAGTCTCTTTATGCTAAAACCGTAACGGTCAAAATTAAAACGGAAGATTTTAAAAGCTATACACGTAGCAGCACTTTAAAAGAGCATATAAGAAGCTCGGTTGAAATAGAAAAGGTTGCTTTTGAAATTCTTGATAATTTTGATATAAAAAAAAGAATAAGGTTGATAGGCTTGTCTTTGTCGAACATAAGTGATACGAAGTATGAACAGCTAACTTTTTTTGATAAAATTTTAAATTTTGGTTTAAATTAATTAAACAATACGATATTATTTAGTGTAAGCATTTGGATTATGCATTCATAAAGAAAAAATAAGGCTATGAAAAATGAAAGGAGACACTAATATGAGCAAAGTCCTAATCTACCATAAAATTGAAGAAAAACATATAGAACACCTGAAAAATAAGTTTACGGACTTGAATTTTTCTGTATGTACAGACAGAACTGAAATGGAGAAACAGATAGAAGATACAGATATATTGATTACTTTTAAATTTGACAAAGATATACTGAAAAAAGCAAGAAGTATTAAATGGATACAGGCATTGAGTGCAGGGGTAGAAACATATCCGATGGAAGAGATTAAAAAAAGAAATATCATTCTTACAAATGGAAGAGGAATTCACAAGATTCACATGGCTGAATATGCTATTTGTATGATGATAATGCTTGCCAGAAACATGCATACTATGATTAATAATATGAATGAAGGTAAATGGGAAAGAAGAATAAATCAAGGTGAAATTTATGGGGCAACTGTTGGCATTATTGGACTCGGAAGTATAGGGATGGAAATAGCAAAAAAAGCTAAATTCATGGGTATGGAGGTTATAGGGGTTAAAGGAAGCAAAGCGAACCTGGAATATGTGGACAGAATATACATGCCGGAAGAAATGTCTAAGGTTTTTGAAGAAAGTGATTATATTATTAATCTTTTACCCAGCATAGAAAGCACTTCAAAATTGATTGATGAAAAATATTTCAGCATGATGAAAAAGGATGCCTGTTTTATAAACATGGGGCGTGGCAGCACGGTAAATGAAGATGATTTAGTTAAAGCTTTCAAAGAAAGGAGAATAAGGGCTGCCGCTTCGGATGTTTTTTCGACGGAGCCTCTGCCCGAAGATAGCCCATTATGGACAACAGATAATATGATTATTACTCCACATATTTGTGGTGAGTCCAATAAATATTTCGAAAGGGCCTTGCCTATTATAGAAAATAACATAAAAGCATTTAAGGGCGAAGGCAATTATATAAATCTGGTTAACTTTGAAAAAGGATATTAAACTCAGCAAAACTACAAAAATCGAATTTAAATAAAATTTACCTTATGTGTTTACATTGATTTTTTACTTGTTTTTGTTTATACTATATTAAGAAAGAGCCTGAAATGTTTGTCAGCTTGATAACCTTAACCTACAGATAGTATACGGGAGTTTATGTATGCATATGGAAATCGTGCCGAGCAAGGTGGATAGAATTATGTGTCAGGACACCCACCTGCGTGAGTGCAGGTGTAAGGTTACAGCAGACGGCATTTTGGGTTGTTTTTTTATTAACCTATTAAAATTTGGCTTTTGAGCAGGCATCTAAAAATTCACCTAAAATTATATCGCAGTCAATGATCACGGAGCAGATACAATCAACTCTTATAAATTTGAATTTTTCATTGTATCGTATTAAAACCAAGGAACCTATTATGTTTACCAAAGCTACATCTTCCAAAATACAATCTTCATATGTATTTAAAATGAGAGTTACCTTTTTACATTTGATTTTAGCCAAAAGATAAAGAAGGTCGCTTACATTATTGGGAAAGTTCTCGACTGCCAATTCCTTTGGGATCAATACCATTTTTAACACCACCATTTTATGTTCTTATACTATACTATAATATTTATTG
>JAAYKT010000277.1 GCA_012522255.1 Clostridiales bacterium | reverse complement strand
TCAATGGCCCCTCCACCCATGCCTCCGGAAATTATAACATTAACTCCTAAGTCGTTAAGGAAATTGGGCAAAAATCCTGGCTTATGCCCCGGGTTCGGAACTGAATTGCTTTTAACTATTTTATCTCCTTCTGCTTCAAAAATATTAAAATTCTCACAGTGCCCGAAATGTTCGGTTACATTTTTACCTTCACTTGCTACCGCAATTTTCAATTTTTTTATCCCCTTTCTTTTTTGAGTGTTCTTTGGTATCTGTAATTTTTACAAATATTTATATTATATCAATTACTTATCATCCTGATGACATTTTTAAACACATTTGTTGTAGCACTGCCGGCGGCGCAATCTACATCAATTATAGTCTGTCCATTATTTACAGCTCTTACAGCCTCTTTATCAAAAGGAATTTTCCCCATAAAGTTGAGATTTTTGTTCCGGCAAAACTCCTCAATTCTTTTTGAATTATTTACATTCGTATCATATTTATTTATACATACGGCAATCTTAACCTGAAAATTATTGGCTGTTTTGATTATACGCTCCATATCACTGATTCCTGATAACGACGGCTCAGCGACTATCAAAACTGCATCAACTCCGCTTAAGGATGCAATAACCGGACACCCGATCCCCGGAGAACCATCTATTATTGCAAATTCTGCATTTTCTGCGGCTGTTTTTAACTGTTTTTTAACATCTGAAACCAGCAAACCGGAATTACCGCTGCCCATCCTAAGCTGTGCCGTTGAGAACACTTCCTCACCTTTATACAACATTAACTCTCCCGCCACGGCAACTTTCATCTTTATTGCATCGACGGGGCATACATATTCACAGACTGCACAGCCTTCACAGCCAAAATAATCGACTTTATAATTATCATTTACCTTAATTGCGTTAAATCTGCAATTTTGTCTGCACAAATCACACTTTATACATAAATTGGCATCTATCTCTGCCTTATCCAATCCATAGTAATCCGAAACTTTGGGCTTTGAATGCTGACTCATTACCAAATGCAGATTAGGTGCATCAACATCACAATCTCCATAGGCTTTAGCCTGTGAAAGCTTTATAAAAGCACTTGCAATTGTTGTTTTGCCTGTGCCCCCTTTTCCGCTAAGGATTAATAACTGTTTCATTTGATGCCTCCTCTGCTGCCTTTTTTAGGAGATTTGAAAACAAGTCCTTGTACTTGGAATTTTCTCTGGCTGCTATTTGTCCATTTGAATTAAGTGTCCCAAGTTCAATATCAAAAGGAATCTCTCCTAAAATCTTTATATTGTTCTTGATGCAAAAATCTTTTGAAGGATTTTTCCCTTCTTCGCATTTATTCAGAACTACACCATTAGGCTTATTGAATAATTTTACAAGTTCATATACCATGCTGAGATTATGTGCGCCAAATAAGGTCGGCTCTGCCACCAATATACAATAATCGGCATCCTTTATGCTTTCCATTACAATACAGGCGCTTCCCGGGGGGCAATCGATAATAGTAATGCTCTCATCGGCAGGCTCCTCATCCAGCAGCCTATCAATGATAGGAACACCTGAAGCTTCACCGATGTTCAGGATACCGCTTAACACAGTTACATTCGAAGATGCACCTTTTTGCACCTCTCCTATTATCTTTTCTTTTTCTGTTAAGGCTTTTTCCGGGCAAACCAAAATGCAACCGCCGCATGAATGACAAATATTATCAAATATAATAAGCCTGTCTTTAATATATGCCAAAGCATTAAACTTGCAAAACTCTACACATTTACGACATCCGTTACAAAGCTCCACATCTACAACCGGTATCTTAACCGTTACTTTTTCTGTACTAATATTCTTTGGTTTTAGAAAAAGATGCCCGTTAGGCTCCTCTACATCACAATCTATATATATAGATTTATCCGCAACGACGGCCATATTAACAGATAAAAGAGTTTTCCCCGTACCGCCCTTGCCGCTTAATACTGCTATCTTCATGATGTCTTTATCCATGGTTATGAAATCCTGCATGTATATCTTCAAGAAGTGGCAGCTTTTCATCAACAAAAGCCGCTATATTATCAGAAATCGAATCACCTATTGTCTTAAAAAGTTTTATATTTGCAGCTTTTATGATCTCCGCCGCATTTTCACCGCATCTTGGTGCAAGAAGTGCATTTATTTTTCTATCTGCCACTAACTGAGCTGCCTTAATTCCCGCGCCACCTCTGCTGATTGCCGCGCTGTTTTCTAAAAAATCGCTCTCTTTTGATTTGATATCATATATCAAAAAATAAGGAGCCCTACCAAAGGATTGACATACTCCACTTTCCATAAACTTATCATTTACAGGTACTGCTATTTTCATTTTAACCCTCCTTCGTTTTTACCATGCCTATGCCTGTGACATCTTCCTACACCACAAGTTTTTTGAAATCCATTACAGATTTCATAATCCCCGCCTTCTATTCTTAATACTTTTCCTTCAACCAAAGATTCTGCAACCTTTTTACGGGCATCACTATAAATACGCTGCACCGTCGTACGGGCGACATTCATCCGCTCGGCACATTCTTCCTGGGTCAAGCCTTCCAAGTCAATCAACCTGACAGTTTCATATTCATCTACTGACATAATAACGAAATGATCATGATCTATGGGAGTATTTAAAGGTCCAAAATGACTATTGTCCGGCAAACCGCAAACCCTTCTCCACTTCCTGGGTCTTGCCATATATTCACCTCTTTCCATACATCCATAACTTTATTGGCAAATTTTAAATGTATGCCGTGATATTCCACTACCTTTTATTATACCTTGTTATGGTCATATGTCAATAACTTTGTACAGATTTTCTATTTCCACTGAAGCAGCCTTCTTTCCCCTTCCAATTTTTTTATACCGGTAATATCCTGGCTGACTTCCAATACGCCTTTATATTCCCCAGGGGAATTCCTTACTGCAAAATATTGAATCAAAATTGTTTTTTCTTTCATTTGAATCCAAAAAGTCGCTTCGTCTTTCCTGCCTTGTCTGAATTCCTCGATTATTTCACTTACAACATGTACACTTTCAGCGGGATGACAGTTCTCTACGTTTCTTCCGATTGAGGCGGGTGAACGGGGAAATATTCTATCTTTTGGCCGCGTAAAAAATTTAAGCTTATTATTTTCGTCCACATATGACAGGTCTACAGGTAAAGAATTGAATAAAAGCAACACCTGTTCAAAACTAAGTTCCCCTGTTTCCGACTTTATTATAAATGTTTCTCCTTCTTTTACAGTTATATCCCCAACCTTTTCATCCTTCTCAATATTTTGGGGTTTATCTATAAAAGGAAAAGCATATTCATAACTTTGTTCTTTCATGCTAATCCATTCTTCCTCTTTTATTACCTCCATTGCAGCAGGAAGCAGTATCATTTCCTCTTTATATACAAGTCCATAAAGAATGAAAAATAAATTCCCTACAGCTATGTTAAATTTAGTTTCGTCTGTTTCATCGGGTCTTAGGGAATCTATCGTCTCTTTTAGTGCAGCCCGAGCCTCATCGTGCAAAGACCACATTATTTTTAACCCTTCAAATTTCTCCATCTTCTTTTCCAAATAAGGAAACAGTATGTTCTCTTTTTTCAAGTAATGTGGGTTAAAATCTTGCAATTCCTCAATTCTTTTTAACAATTCAGTTTTGTTGTTTTTGAAATCTTTTCTTTTAATAATTTCTTTTATATTTTCCAATTTATTTACTAACGCACGATTCTCTTTCATGAGTGTATCCGGAAAACTGTCTTTCAACGGTTTATCCCAGCTAAATTCACTCAATGATATGTTAAAAACATGAATAACCTTATCCAGGATTTTTAAAATATCTTTAGGCATCAGGCCCCTTTTTAGATGTTGAAAAAATACCTCAAAAGTTTCTCCCGGTGTTACTTTTTCTATATCATCATAGTATTTTTTATAAAGCATGGTGCCATCTTTACCATCCAATACACCTTGTACATACTCGGTCAACTTGTCTATCCTTTGTGCATCCATAGTGCCTCTCTCCTTTTTAGATTACTATTCGAATTTTATCCTCTCCACTCTAACCTGAAACATTTTGATAATTCAATAATCTTCCTTTATAATTATATCATAAGAAATATCGGTAAATATTTATCCTCAGCCTAAAAATAGTTATTTCACACATTAAAGCTTACCTGTTTATAGCAAATTATTGTATTTGAAGCGATTGCAGTTAGCATTTTCACAACGCAATCTCTATCAAATATTGATAATTCCGACGTTAGTATCATTAAGCAAACAATATGTTAGCTGTAACTAAATATAATACGAAGGGTGTTTGAAATGGATAAAGTTGCTTTGGGAATAGATTTGGGGGGCACAAAATTAGATGCAGGGATTATGAATGGTTCCGGTAATCTTATTGCAAGGATAAGGTGCCAAACTGAGGCACAAAAAGGACCCAAAAGTGATATTGATAAAATAAAGTTCGTAATAAAATCCCTAATTGAGCAACAAGTTTCACAAAAACATGATATAGCAGGCATCGGTATAGGCGTTCCCGGATTTATCGATGCCGATAACGGTAAAATAATCACTCTTACAAACTTAGCCGGATGGGATGATATGCCTTTATCGGATATAATAAAAAATACTTTTAAACTTCCCGTAGAGATTGATAATGATGCCAATGCTGCGGCATATGGTGAATATTTATTTGGCAGCGGCCGAGATACAAATAACTTTTTCTATATGACTGTGAGTACCGGAATTGGCGGGGGGATGATAATTAGTGGAAAACCATATCATGGAGCTAATTACGGAGCGGCGGAAATCGGTCATATTGTTATTGATATAAACGGTGAAAAATGTAATTGCGGAAATTATGGTTGTTTTGAAGCCATGGCCTCAGGCACAGCCATGGCAAATTTCGCAAAAAAGCATATTGGTATGGGTGAAATATCTATAATACATAAACTCACGTCAAATGGGCATATAAAAGCGGAACATATTTTTGATGCCGCTAAAAAAGGAGATAATTTAGCCAATAAACTAATTTACAAAGAAGCCTTATATTTAGGGATAGGAATAAGCAATGTTATAGCTATGTATAATCCGGACAGGATAGCTGTAGGTGGTGGAGTATCAAATCAATGGGATGTATTATATCCGAAAATTGCAAAAGAGGTAGAAAACAGAGCCTTAAAACATAATCTAAAATCATGTGATATAATAAAAGCCGAATTGGGACCAAACGCGGGCGTGATAGGTGCTGCAGCACTCATATTGCGATGATAACCCCATTTATCCTTATATCTTAAACAATATCCATTTGCATGTGGCAAGTTCATATTTCAACTCATAAACTTTCTGTATATCGCCAATTAAACTTTGGCACCTGAATACAAACATATTGTTACCTGCAAATTTTTCGGTCTCCCGTATCATAACCCTGTCAACTTTTATTACAGTTGCCGAATCATCTTCATAATACTTAAACCTCACAGGCGTTGGAATACCTTCCTTTGTAAAAATTGCTATCATATCAATGGGTTTTGCGACTACCTTCAATTTGTTCACTTCCTGATTATCATTACTTTCACTATAAAATTCCGCTCATTAAAGGATATTCGTCTATGTCTACTCCACCTATCATGGGTTTGATCTCTTTATCTAAAAATGTGCCTCGCATTACTGAATATTTTCCATGTATATCCCTAACCCTATCTATGGCATAATCTAAGTTTTGCTTCTTTTCTCTTAATTCATCATCAAATATTGTTGCCTGTATAAATTCATCGCTGCATAGATCTGCTACTCTGACACCCAGATGCCTGATTTTCTCGCCTTTCCACCCTTCATCAAACAGCTCTTTTACTGTTTTGAATATTTCAATCGTAATATTAGTAGGCGAAAAAACCTTTCTTTGGTGAGAATAAAATCCGAGTTCTGCGGTCCTTATTTCAATTGATATGACACTGCAACAACAACGAGCCCTGCGTAATCTTTGGGTTACCGATTCAGTAAGCGAAAGCAGAACCTTATATGCCGTTTTACTGTTGTCCACATCGAATTTTATCGTTGTTGAATTGCCTATGCTTTTCATGGGGACAGTTGCACCGTTTTTCATTACGGATTTGTCAATCCCGTTTGCATATTGCCATATAAGGCTGCCAAAGGATTTCAGCTTGTATTTGAGTATTTCCGCATCTATTTCTGCCAAATCACCTATTGTTGTAATATTCAAATCCTTAAGTTTTCTTTTTGTCGCCCGTCCAACCATAAACAAATCCTCCACCGGCAAAGGCCACATCTTATTCTTCATTTCTTTTTTAGACAAAATAGTATGCACCATATCGGGTTTTTTCAAATCACCGGCCATTTTTGCCAAAAGCTTATTTGTGCCTATACCTATGTTTACCGTAAAGCCTAATTCTTTTTTGATCTTGTCTTTCAAGCTATGGGCAGCTTTTACAGGCTCTCCAAAATTTTTTTCCATGCCTGTATAGTCTAAAAACATTTCATCAACAGAAAATCTTTGTACAGTTGGCGAACATTCGTGAACCAGTTGATATAAGGCATTGCTGCACATCATATACAGTCCATAATCGGGCGGAACCACTATAAGCTCAGGGCATTTCTCTTTAGCCTGCCATATAACCTGTCCCGTCTGTATTCCTTTAATCTTAGCGGGTATACTTTTTGCCAGGACAATTCCTCTTCTGTCTTTCTGCGAACCGCCCACTGCAGAAGGAATCTCGCGCAAATCCAGCAAATCCCCATGTTGCAGGTTATATGCGGCTTGCCATGACAAAAAAGCTGAATTAACATCAATATGCATAATGATAGATCGAGCTGTCATAAATATCACTGCCTTCTGTACAACTAAAAATATAGAATGAGGCTCAAAGCCCAAGCAATAAGGTTGGAAGTTAGACGGTCTCCTTAGCCCTGAGTGTAAGTCAATG
>JAAYKT010000276.1 GCA_012522255.1 Clostridiales bacterium | reverse complement strand
GGGCTTGGCTTGAAAGCGTGTTCACAGGGCTTGAATGTGTTGTTTAAAAACGCTGCGGCACTTTCTACCGAGCTTACTGAGGCAAGGGACAACTACACTTTGGGTAGGCTTGAAAATCGGATACAGAAGTCAGACCTGCTTATTCTGGATGAACTCAGCTACATAAGCTTCAACCGTCATCAGTCCGAGTTGTTGTTCAAAGAGGTATCTGAACGAAGCGAAAGAGGTAGTGTGATTGTTACGACCAATCTGCCTTTTTCTCAGTGGACAGATCTGTTCGAGAATACGACTATGGTCGCCGCTCTGGTTGATCGTCTGACCTTCAAGTCATATGTTCTTGATATGAACGGAGAATCTTACCGTCTTGAACAAACAATGAAGAGCCATTAATCTAAACAGGTGGCTCACTTTCTAGCGAGCGTTTAGTGGCTCACTTTTAAATGAGCCACTGGCTCAGTTTCTGGTTGACAATCATAGTATTTATAATGCTATCATGGTACAAGGGATTCCTCCAAGTTATTTAGGGGCTATATAGGTATTCATCCCATGCAGATAATGAGTATGGTGGAAGAAGTATGAATACAAAAATATCCTAGAGGTGGGAACCCAGTTTAAACATGAATATGATTTTGGTTCAACCACATATTTGAAGCTGAAGGTCGTATCGGAATTCAAAGGAAAAAAGAGAAAGAAAAAGGTTGCACTACTGGCCAGAAACAACCCGCCTGTTATTGAATGTTCCAACTGTGGTAAACCGGCTACCAATATGTGCTGCAATTGTATTTATGATGGAGACGGCTGGCTCTGTGATTCTTGTTTAAGTCAGCATAAATGTGGAGATGAAATGTACATGCCAGTTGTTAATTCTCCAAGATCGGGTGTTTGTGGTTATGACGGTGGTTGTTATGATTAGGACTACTGATACGAGGCGTTAGATAATGAACAAATGAGGAAGAGTATTTTAGTATTACCCAAATGTCAGCATTCGCGGTCAAAAGCTCCTCGAACAGTTCGCGAGCAGAAGCGTAGGGTTTTGCCGGGTTCTTTCCG
Source organism: Clostridiales bacterium (assembly GCA_012522255.1). Lineage (GTDB taxonomy): Bacteria > Bacillota > Clostridia > Lutisporales > Lutisporaceae > JAAYKT01. Next base: position 488 of record JAAYKT010000276.1, on the reverse strand, counting down.
GCGGCAATGTCCCTTGCTTCCTGTATGGCTGCTTTCGGTTTCAGCGTTATAGCCGGCTGCCTCATATCAAAAGGTAGGCCGCCCACCATCAAAGACTGACGCAGGAAAATGTTTACCGCATCGGTCACGGTAATGCCGAACTTAGCAAAAAGCTGTTCTGCTCCCGCTTTAGTTTCCGGGTCAATGCGAATATTGATATTTGCCGTCTTCTTTGCCATAAGCTCACCTCCTTGCGCCCTTTATTATAATTTATATAGTGGTCAAATCGCCTTATTTGCCCTCTCGACCACACTCGTCATAAAATTTTACACTCTAACTGCCTTGTGTGTACATACCGGAATGCTTTAAAATGCACGCTATTATTTACCTTCCAATTTTTTTATTGTTTCAGCCCCAATTTTCTGAATTGCGTTCGACTGACGAATGGCTAATTGGTTCAATAATTGAAGTCTTTCTGATTGAGGTTTTCCTTGTTCAATCAGAATCGC
>JAAYKT010000275.1 GCA_012522255.1 Clostridiales bacterium | reverse complement strand
TTCCTTGACTAGGTAAAGCGTCCCATCTATTTAAAAGTTACGCTCGCCACTCTCTAGAAAATATAACTCATTATGGCGGTGAGAATGTAAATCGGGCATAGTCCAACCCACTTTTTCAATGCTTAGCTCAATTTCTATAAATGACATAGCATGCTCCCAAAATATGTATTTTTATTTTATTATACGATTTTTTATATAGAATATCAACTGTTGTTATGGTACAATATAATGAATAATTATTTTAGGAGCTAATGATTAAATAAAATGAGCGCAATAGGAATTATTAGTATAACTTTTTTTGTAGTTGTTTGTTTGGTGGCGATATGGCTTATAGTATCTTTCTTTCGTCCTCACCTCTACAAACCTTCTGGCTTGGATACAACTCCCGCAGAAGGCAAGGTAGAGTTTATTAAACCCCAAACAGGGACTCCTTATCTCATAAAACGTAAAAGTGATGGAAGCATTTCGGACGAGCGCTACAAAATTTTGACTTGTACGGATATGCACAATGGTACTGATAGCGCGGAGTTTACGTTTACGGTATTTTCGCGTTTTCTCGACAAGGAAAAGCCCGATTTGGTTCTGTTGATTGGAGATAACGTTGTAGGGCGTTCGGATACAGTAATGCAGAATAAATTAAAGAATTTCTTTGAAGAACGCAAACAGTACTGGGGATTTGTTCTTGGGAACCATGACAGTGAATACAAAATAAAACAAGATATAAAAGTCGCCGAGGAAAAAGGCGCGCTAAGCGATGAGGAAAGAGAGGCAATCAATGCGGCGGGCAGAAAATGGATGTTTGATACCCTTTCAGGCGGCGCTCATTGTATCGTCCGCGATGAGGGCGGAGAAGGAATACATGGTAGCGGAAACTGCGTTGTAAATATAAAGAATTCCAAGGGGATAGTTCAAAGCATATTCTTTTTTGATTCCGGAGACTATGTTTATGGTGTCAAGAGAAAAGCTTTTGGTTCAGAGAAGAGATGCTACGATTATATACGTGACAACCAACTAGACTGGTATAATCGCCGTTTAAAAGAGCTGACCGCGGAAAATGGCGGAGTACTTCCAAAGAGCATGGCTCTTCTCCATATTCCTTTGCCAGAATTTCATGACGCCTTCAAGGCAGTTAAAATGCGAAAAAGCTATGCGAAACGTATTTATGGCACCAATTATGAGAAGCCTTGTTCAAGTGATTTCAATGCGGGAGCTTTTGAGACTTTCCGAAGTTCAAACAGTACGCATACTGTTGTTTGCGGACATGACCATAAAAATGATTCTGCGATTATGTATAAAGGTGTGCGGCTTATGTATTCACAAGGTCTGCAGTATGACGGCTCATATAACCGCCGAAAAAAAGCGCCATTTTTGAAGTTTATAAACAAGATCAACAGCAGGTTTTCTTGTTTTGTAGAGGGTGTGAGCTTATGTATGGTGCAGGCTGACGGTAGTGTAGATATTGCAGCGAAATATGCGCAAAAGGAAAACGTCTTTTACGGTCTAGAAGAATACTATGACAGATCCTTTTTGACAGGTTCCGAAAAGTAATTTTTTATTAAAAACGAAAAATATTCCGATAAATTCGGTGGAGGAAATATGATTAAGATAGCACAGTTTGGCGAGGGAAATTTTCTTCGAGCTTTTGCAGATTATTATTTTGATGTTTTAAATGAGGAAGGTGTTAATTATGAAGTAAGTATCATTAAGCCTTGTGATTACGGTAGCTTAGATAACTTCGTTAAGCAAAAAAATATTTATAACGTTGTTTTACGTGGCAAAGAAAAAGGTAAACCTATTGAAAGAATACGCAAAATATCTGTAGTAAAGGAAGCCTTTTCATATTCTGACAAAGAAGACTACGAAAGGATGGCAACAGACAGTGAATTAAGGTTTGTAATCTCAAACACTACAGAGGCGGGAATTTATTTTAGCGACAAGGATACTATTGACAATTTGAAAGATAGCTCTTATCCAGCAAAACTTACCGCATTTCTGTTCAAGAGATTTTTAAGTGGATTAGGCGGTCTTTATATGTTGCCTGTGGAGCTTATTGACAATAATGCGGATAGGTTGAAAGAATGTGTTAACAAATATATTAGTCTATGGAACCTTCCGG
>JAAYKT010000274.1 GCA_012522255.1 Clostridiales bacterium | reverse complement strand
TCATAATAGAAACGATCCTGAATGCCAAAGAAACTTGCCATATCCGCAACTTTTAGCCGAATTTTACCGTTATCATAACCTAAGCTTTCCAAACCAAAAGCCAACTCATGCCAAACCTTGTCTGTTACAATCTGGTTATCCGGGCTTTGAAAGACATAACCGATCTCCGATACTTGAGTGACATGGGGTATGTTTTCCAAAGGTTGCCCGAAGTAGAGTATCTCTCCTTTCTTTATTCCGTGGGGTGTCAACACAGTTTTTAAATGGCGTATCAAAGTGCTTTTACCCGATCCGGATTTGCCGCAGATCACTGCAAATTCGCCACTATTTATAGTTAGGTCAATGCTTTTCAATGCCTTTTTATTACTCAAAGGATAGGTGAAACTTAAGTCCCTGATTTTATATACTCCCATAAAAATGCCTCCAGTAAGTTTATCGCAACAGGCGTTATACATAAAAAGAAATAGACAGCATACAATGATAAGCTAAAAAAAGTAATTGGCGGATATTTAATAGAAGGAAAAAACCTAATGGTGTTATGCCCCGTTAACGCCCCGACCAAAACCAAAGCCATTAAAACAACCATGGTAAACAAACAAAACCTGTCCCTGCCGTCAAACCTGAAAAAGTAAAAGCTGCTTCTGTTTGGCAGACCATATCCTCTGGATTTCATGGAGTCTGCCGTTTCTACAGAGTTTTCTAATGCCCAGGTAGTCATAATCGATAAGATTTTTAAACCGTTTTTAACCCTTTGTATCATGCACCCTTGGGTAACATCCTTGCCAATGCATTTTTGTCCATCTGATATTATTTTTATTTGTTCCATATACCTTGGCACAAAACGGAGAGCCATGGAAAATATTAATGATGATGCGGGAATAATTTTACCGAAAAGATAAGTGAATTTATCGGAAGTCATAACGGCATTATAGCATCCAAACCATAGAATCACAGTTGCAAACATTACGCCGGAAGAAATGCCGCACAAAATAGATTCAAAAGTAACGGGATTTCCGCTCTTTAAATAAAAAATTATGGTTACTCCTTCGTGGTTAAAAAGAGGATTTATAAAAGCTGTAAGTAAAAGCATTAAAATCAAAATACACACATTAACTTTCAAACCTTTTTTCCATTTTAAACTTATGTAGTATACAAATGCACTGAATAAAGATATTCCCTGAAAAACAGGATGTGTAAAAAACATGGCACCTGTTATCATGGCAGTAAAATAAAAGAAATTCACACCGGGATGGTATGTGGAAAAACTATTCATCATTCAAATCACTTCCCAAATCGCAGCTATAGCGCCACTCGACTGTGTCACCGGCACTTGGCATATAATTGCTTGAGCCGTAACTCATAAGTTGGCCGTTGACCATATAAAGCCACCCGCTCAATTCTCCGCAATCAAATTCATAAATGTTGCCTATACCCTTGATATAGCTGCTGTCTAATGCAGGAGTATGGACAAAATCAATATGTAGTCTATTCTCCCGCAGCACTTTTACCAAAATATCAAAAGCCGAGTCTCCTTCTTCAAATTCTACTTTGGTCTGCGGAAAAATTATGCCATCCCGGGGCAGAATGTCCAGTTTATCTTTATTTAACCTATCCATATTGCCTAAAATAGTCCTGCAATCTATAGACAATGTTATTGTCTGCATTTCTTTACTATCATCAAAATGTTTGCTCGGACTTTCTTTGTCACTGCTTTTTATATCTTTTGTTTCTCCATGGCTCTTATTTGGGGGGAAGTTCTGTTTTTCTTCAGCTGCGGTTTTTTCATTGTCTTTTACTTGAAAATCCTGGTTTTCCGGTTTTTTATCGAACTCCATCTCTCCATCTTTTTTCACTAATGCTCCGATTGTTTCTCCTGCTTCACCACAATAATTATCTGAACCGGACATAGGTGTAATATGACTCTGTTGCGTCATATCATATTTTTTATTAATTACATCCACTGTATTGGTTTTATATAAATTGATGACAAGTATTGCAGGCAATATTAGCGCCAACAAAAATCCTGTAAAAATTATTTTTTTTCTCATAATTATCACCTTTTTAAAGAGGAAGGTTTGGCACATTTATAAGGCTGTCCCTCACCTTCCCCATTTAATCTATTTTTTATTGCCGTTTAAGTAATCATAAACTCTCATGGCCACAACTGTTGCCATCTCTTTTGTGGCGGGAGAACCGGGAGCAAACATATTGTCATTGCCTACGATTAGCCCTAAGGTAACAACGGTTTCAACATCAGCTCTTGCCCAAACAGAGACATTGTCCATATCCTTAATTTCTACATCGGATTTTACTGCGCTTAATTTTAGCGCCCTGCCTATTATCACAGCTATCTGCTCTCTGGTTATAGTGTCCGAGGGGCTAAACTTGTTGCCGTAACCTTCTATTATCTTTGCTTTGTATGCTGCATTTACATAGGGATAGAACCAATCACCTTCATTGATATCTGCAAAATTAATTCCCTTATCAGCATCAATATCAAGGCCTAAAACCAAGGCCATGATTTTTGTGAATTCAGCTCTTGTCACGTTTGATTTGGGATTTAGTTTTTTGTCTGAGCCGGAGATAAAGCCTCTTTGCGTTGCCCTGATAATTGCATCTGCCGCCCAGATAGATATATTATCAGCATCTGCATAGGCTTCTTTTAAGTCTATTTCTATTTCTGCGTTTTCTTCAGTGTTCTTAATTTTACCATCTGCACTGCCGGCATCGGCTTTATCCGTGTTTTGCTGTGTGGCTGACGGGCTGCCTCCGCCGCCTCCGCCGCTGCCCTCCCATTTGCTGTTATCTTCTCCTAAATCCTCGCCTAAATTAGTGCTATAGCTCCATTTCAACTTATCTCCGTCCTTTAGTTTGTATTGATTTGCCCCATCAGTAGAATATTTGCCATTGACACTATACATCCAGCCGCTTATAGGACCATGGTCAAACTCTCCCACACCGTCTATTGATTGTATATATATATTTTCTGTTCCGCCGTATTCATAGCTTATATCCCTTTTATCCATTTCCCTTTTTGTCAAAGACCAGACCGTATCGTTGTTTTTTAGCTCAACTGTAGTTGGTTTTAGAACCTGACCCTCGTTTATGGTCAATTTGTCTATAGATAAGGTGACATATTTTTTTGTGCCGCCACCGCTTCCGCCGGTTCCGCTACTGCCTCCGTTATCATTTCCATTTCCGTTATCGCCGCCGCTTCCACTGTTATTTTTATCGATCACCACATCTGTCATATCGTAAAGACTGTTTTGGCCGTTTACAAATCTATCATAGGCAACAAGAGCATAGGTGCCTTGAGTTGTTGCCATAGCATTTATCTTTGTTTCATCGGCTACATGCTTGAAACCGCCTCCTGATACTGCAAAAGCCAATAATGCATCTATAAGTGTTCTATCGCTTTTAATAAATCTGCTGTCCGTATCAGGATTTTCTTTCAAACCGGTTAATGCAACAATAGCCTGACTTATGCTTTCGGAGCTTGCAGGCGCCCACTGACTGGCTGGAAAACCTCCTGTATCCGTTTGAACTGACGACAACCGTATAATCGCTCTGTCTATAGCCGCTTTCACATCAGTATCGTCATTATAATAAGGGGCTAAGGCTTGTAACACATTGGCCGTTATATCTACATCCGGAATAGTGCCTGATAAAGCCCATCCTCCTGCATCAGCGGTTCCTTTTTTTATCTCTTTGTCTAATATAAAACCTATAAGGTCTTCCCTCGTTGCCTGTTTATCCAATCCATTTATGATCGGTATGCCATAATCGTGTGAATCAAGAGCTAACAGAGCATAAGATACCCCGATGACCCCTTGTGCCGTTATTTTGTTATAATCCGCAAGCTTTTCAAGCAAATTATATCCGCCAACGTTTGTAATATCCTTTCCTATGGCCGTTAGCGCCAAAATTACTTTTGAGTATTCGGCATAACCCCCTAAGCCGCCGCTCTTTTCTATAAGCTTTTTTACGATATTATTATAATAGCCCTCATAATAATCTTCTGAAACGCTTTGATTACCCCGGGCAAGAGTCATGATATTCCATTCAGAACCATAAGCCGGGTTCTGTAAACCGCCGTAGATATGATTCAAACTCTTCGTAAGGTGTTTCTTTGCATCAAGGATCAATTCATCTGTGACGCTGATATCTATAGAATCCCTTACAATCAAAGGACAGCCGTCTTCCCTAACCTTACTGATTTTTAATTTATAAACACCGGGATCAACAGGTGCAGTTAAAGTGGCTTCCCCATTTTCATCTGAAAAATATGTTTCCCCGGCAAATTCTGTTTTTACGCCATCTATTGCTGTTGTAACATCTTCTCCCTCATTCCAATCGAAGTATGTGGATGAAATAACAATTGAAAAATCGTCACCTGCTTCAACTGTGCCTTGTGATAATTCCACCTTTGGAATAAGTGTCCCGGGTGGATATTCACCGTAGAAAATCATAATCTTATCATCATCAGTAATATGATAATCTGCCATTCCGACATCAGGAATAGTGCCGTTAACAACACAAAGCCATCCATCCCAACCGTTAAAGGACGCTGCATCCTCATTGTTTATTGACGAAAAATATCCCTCAGAGGAAACCATTGGAATTCCTTCATTCGACAGCAATTCATATACCGCTTCATATACCGTTTCTTTACCAGTCTTATAATCCTTTTCATTTATAATGGTATCATTTATTCCTTCAATCCTTATGCTAACGCTTTTTTCTAATGCTTCATCTCCATAAGTCACTATGCCTGTAAACATAGTAAGTACCATTGAAAATATTAATACAAAAGATAAGAGCTTTTGTTTTTTCCTAAATTTAAATATCATTTTCAAACCTCCTATAAAAATTCAATTCCTACATTTTTTAATGTTACAGCTTGTACGCTTGCTAGTGTCACCCTAAATAAAGACTTTAAGGCTTTTCGGCAAGCCTCAAAGTAACATTTTACTCAGTAGTTCGAACACTAATTTCTAATAAGTCAGTTTGTTGTACCAATAAAACTTAAAAACCTCCCAACGAAGCTCGTCAAGAGGTTTTACAAATTAATCCAATGATTATATTCACTGAAATGCACCCCCTATCACTCGTAGAGTTACATAGCTCCAAACAGGCAGGTCTTCTGGCTCAAGTATCAAGGTCTTGTCTGCCTTCCCGGTTACCCAGTGGCATATAGGACAAAACTCCTCTTTTACAGCGGCGGGACCGCGTGGGATTTTAACCCAACTTCCCTTTTCACCGATTTGCTATAAGCAAAATCGAAACCTGTTTCTGATATTCAATTGTCATATCTATGGTACATATAAATGAAGTTTTTAGCAAGTATCTTTATGAAAAATCAGGCTATCAACTATTCCTTTAGCGGCTCATACAGCTTACGATCACGATATTCCTCCGCCTTACCTTTATTCCAGTTCTGCACCGGGCGATAGTAGCCTGTAATACGGCTGTATACTTCTGTAGATTCTCCGCATTCCGGACAGTTGAATTGTTCACCTAATAAGTAACCGTGGTTCTTGCAGATAGAATAAGTCGGAGAAATCGTGTAGTAGGGAAGCTGATAATTTTCAGCAACCTTCCTCACCAGACTTGCTGCCGCTTTCCAATCCGGTAATTTTTCACCAAGGAATGCATGGAATACAGTACCTGAGGTATAAAGCACCTGTATTTCGTCCTGTATATCCAATGCCTCAAAAATATCATCTGTAAACCCTACGGGCAGGTGGGATGAATTAGTGTAATACGGGGTTTTGTCACCTTCGGAGGCCGTAATAATATCAGGATATTTTTCTACATCGTGCTTAGCAAGACGATAAGAGGTAGATTCTGCAGGTGTTGCTTCAAGGTTATATAGGTCGTCATACAGCTCCTGATAATCGGATAGCTTTTCCCGCATATGTTTAAGTACATCTTTTGTAAATTGCTGCGCTTTTTCATGTGTTAGATCCTCTTTTATCCATCCTGCATTTAGGCAAGCCTCATTCATACCGACAAGACCTATAGTTGAAAAATGATTGTCAAAGGAACCGAGGTAACGCTTGGTATACGGGTAGAGTCCTTCATTTAACAAGCGTGTGATAATATCACGCTTAATTTTAAGAGAACGTGCTGAAATATCCATCATTCTATCAAGACGAGAATAAAAATCAACCTCATTTTTAGCAAAATAAGCGATACGGGGCATATTAATGGTGACAACGCCAATTGAACCGGTATTTTCACCGCTGCCGAAGAAGCCCCCGGACTTTTTACGAAGCTCTCTAAGGTCAAGCCGTAAACGGCAGCACATACTGCGCACATCACTTGGCTGCATATCACTATTAATATAATTAGAAAAGTATGGTGTGCCGTATTTCGAAGTCATTTCAAACAGCAGCTTATTGTTCACAGTTTCAGACCAATCAAAATCCGTGGTAATACTATAAGTTGGAATGGGATATTGAAAACCCCGGCCATTGGCATCTCCCTCCACCATAGTTTCAATAAATGCCTTATTGATCATATCCATTTCTTTTTTACAATCTTTATATTTAAAATCCATCACTTTTCCGCCCACAATAGCCGGGAGTT
>JAAYKT010000273.1 GCA_012522255.1 Clostridiales bacterium | reverse complement strand
GGCCTTATTAATACTAAATTAATACTAATTTAAATAATAAGGATTAAATATGAAATTCACTATTAAGAAAGAAATCTTGGTTGATGTTTTGTCAAAGATTCAAGGTTTAACCAGCCGTAAGAGTAATTTAGCCATTACGGCGAATGTTTTAATAAAAACTTCGGAAAAAGGATTGCAGTTAACCGCAACCGATCTCGAAACCGGGTTTGAAGGCTATTATTCTGCCATAATGGATTCTGAAGGAAGTATCGCCATTAACGCAAGAAAATTATATGAAATTACCAGAGACTTTCCAAGTGATGAAATTGTTGTAACGGAAGTTGAGAACCGATGGATCAAGATCGGTAATAAAAATATCGAATACCATCTTGTAGGGATGAACCCGGATGATTTTCCTTCTGTTCCAACTGTAGAACATATTGAATTTATTGATATAGAATCTAACGCTCTTAAATCCATGATTGAAAAAACACTGGTGATCGGAACGACTGACGATAAAAGAGCGCATATTGTTGGAGTATTTTTCGAAAGAATAAAAACGGACCATGAAAACCTGATCAGGATGGTGTCAACGGACGGTAGCAGGCTTTCAACTGTTGATGTTGTTTTTGATAAAGATATTGGAATACTGAGCGGTCCCGGTATTATTATTCCGAAAAAGGGACTAAATGAAGTAAACAAGTTTTTAAGTGGCGATGGAACGGTTCAGGTTGGAGTGAAAGATAACAACTTCATCGTCAAGAAAAACACGGAAACCATAATCATTAGACTTTTGGAAGGTGAATTTCCAGCTTACAAAGATATTATTATTAAGGGTAAACCCCATGTCATTAAATTTGAAAGAACAATGTTTCTAATGATGTTGAAAAGAATGTCGATTTTATCATCTGACAGTTATAAAGGGGTTATTTTTAAATTTTTAGAAAATCAACTTACGATTAGTTCTATCAATCCGGATATCGGCGAATCCAAGGAAGAAATGGAAATAATCTATAATGGCAACCCAATGGAGATTGCATTTAATCCTCGTTTTTTCATCGATGTATTAAATGTGATGGATGATAAGACAGTTATTTTAAACATCGATAATGAAGAAAAACCGTGTCTGGTTGAAGGGGAAGAGGATAAAAGCTTTCTCAGCGTTATTATGCCGATGAGAATTTAAATCATTAAATAAAGATGTTTTTTAATTAATTAAAAAAGCGATAAGATAAAAAGATGAATCAAGATATAGCCAGATATAATGAAGATAATATTAAGGTATTAGAGGGTCTTGAAGCGGTCCGCAAGAGACCGGCAATGTATATTGGAAATATTGATGTCGACGGGCTTCATCACCTTGTATATGAAATTGTAGATAATAGCATTGATGAATCCATGGCAGGTGAATGTGATACCATTAATGTTTTTATTCACTCGGATAACAGCGCCACTGTCATAGATAACGGCAGGGGAATACCGGTTGGTATTCAAAAGCAGGAAAATGTGCCTGCACTTGAAGTTGTCATGACAAAACTGCATGCCGGCGGTAAATTTGATAATGATTCCTACAAAGTTTCAGGAGGGCTTCACGGAGTTGGTGTTTCTGTTGTCAATGCATTGTCGGAATTCTTAGAAG
>JAAYKT010000272.1 GCA_012522255.1 Clostridiales bacterium | reverse complement strand
TTTTTAATAACCTAAACGTCACATATGAACGCCGCCTTTATGATACATCAATTATATAATTAAATGTGTTATGTAGCAAAAACTTTTGAATATTTATTAAAAATAAATTTTCAAAAAACCCTATTGACTTTATAGTCTTTAAGTATTAACATTAAATTTATATTCATAAAGGCTTTGATGGAGAGAAAAGTATCATTGATTATTAGAAGAGAGTTGGGAAAGGTGAAAACCAACAATAACAATATACACAATATACACTCCGGAGCTGATTTGCTAAAAGGGTTCGAGTAGGCAAATTCGCAAGCCCACCGTTAAAGGGGATAGGACTGTTAGGTCTGATTGAGTGATGACTTTGTCATAATCAGGGTGGTACCGCGGATAAAATCTTTCGTCCCTATGAATATAGCTATGTGCTGTATTTATAGGAACGGAAGATTTTTTTATTGCCCAATTATTCCATATGGCATTCAATCTTAACTAATTATCCTAAAATTTATTAAAATTTAGGAGGATAAAGTTATGAAAAAAAGATTTTTACAGGTGTTATCAATGGTAATGGTTATCATGATGTCCTTAGTCGGTTGTTCCGGCAATAAAAAGGTTACACAATCATTTGATGTAGGTATAAGTCAATTGGCTGATCATCCGGCTTTGGATGCCGCAAGGCAAGGGTTTGAGGATGGTTTAAAGGAGCTTGGAATGAATGTAAACATTATTTATCAAAATGCGCAAGGTGATATTCCCACATCTTTAAGCATTGCAGAGAAATTCGTTAAGGACAAGGTTGACTTGATATATGCTATTGCAACACCAGCAGCCCAAACAGCAAAGCAGGCAACAAAAGATATTCCTATTATTTTTAGTGCGGTAACTGACCCTGTAGAGGCTGAATTGGTTGAAACAATGGAAAATCCCGGCGGGAATATAACGGGAACTTCCGACCTCACCCCCATGGATAGGCAATTAAAAATTTTCAAAGATTTGGACAACAGTATTAAAAAAGTCGGCATAATATTTAATACCAGTGAGCCAAACTCTCAGGTGCAAGTGGAGATGGCTAAAGATATAGCCCCAACCCTTGGCCTGGAGATAGTCGAAATTGGTATATCGAATATTAACGATATCCCTCAAGCCATTGATTCTATTACAAAAAAAGTGGATGGCATTTATACCATCACAGATAACATGGTAGCATCGGCAATAAGCATTGTAGCCGAAAAAGCCATAGCAAACAAAATGATTACTGTTGGTGCCGAAGATTCCCACGTTAAGGGAGGAATCCTTATCACCGATGGCATCAGTTACTATGAGCTTGGAAAACAGTCCGCTCACATGGCAAAAGCAATATTGGCGGATGGAAAAAGCCCGGCTGACATACCTTCGGCTACATCGGAAAACACAGAAAAAGCATTTAATGAAGGAACGCTAAAAGCGCTGGAACTTAAAGTGGATAACCCTGTTTTTAAAGATGCAATAAAAGTAGAATAGAAACTAAAAGTATAAGATCGGTGGGATATGTATGAATTCACTAATAATTACGTCCATAGAACAAGGCTTGGTATTTGCAGTACTTGCCATGGGGGTATTCATAACATACAAAATTCTTGATATAGCAGATTTATCCGTCGAAGGCACCTTTCCTTTCGGTGCCTTCGTATTTGCCAAATTTATTTCCATTGGCGTAAACCCATATATAAGCACCTTCGCGGCCTTTATTATGGGAACTTTGGCAGGACTTTTAACATCAGTTTTGTTTACAAAGCTAAGAATAAGGCCTCTTTTATCGGGGATATTGACCATGACCATGCTTTATTCAGTTAATTTGAGAATAAATGGCAAGTCAAATATACCTTTATTTAAATACGGATCAGTATATGATGCCGGTTCAAGAATGCTTATTTTATTTTTAATGGTACTTTTTATAAATATCATATTGGACTTATTCCTAAAGACAGAGATGGGATATTTGCTCATTGTAACCGGTGACAATGAGTCTTTGGTAAAATCTTTGGGTGAAAGCAGCAATAAGTACAAAATCATGGGGCTTATGATTTCCAATGGCCTTGTTGCCCTCTCCGGAGCTCTTATGGCACAATACCAGGGTTTTGCGGATATAACTATGGGCTGCTCAATTATTGTCGTTGCTCTTGCCTCTATAATTATAGGAGATACGATAAAAAAGAATTCCAATTTCCTAAAGGGTACTACCAGAGCTGTTTTAGGTGCGCTGCTTTATAAAATAATAGGCGGAATTGCCATTGATTTGGGCCTAAGTCCCAATGACCTTAAGGCTATTAATGCCATAATCGTTATTGTATTTATCTCTTATAACAACTTTTCCGCTGATTTAATTGGTTTATTTAAATTGAAGGAGGTAAAAAGAATTGCTAAAAATAAAAGAACTATCGAAGAGTTTTAACAAAAATACCGAAAATGAAATTAGAATTTTTGATGAGTTTAATCTCAGTATAGATAAGAATAAATGCACTGCCATCATAGGGCCCAACGGTTGCGGTAAGTCCACCCTATTAAACCTTAATGCCGGAAACACAGCCCTGGACCAAGGGGAGATTCTTTTAAATGGGCGAAATATAACAAAGCTAAATGAGGAAGATAGGGCAGTATATTTAGGCAGGGTACACCAGGATCCATCCAAAGGTGTTTCACCTTCACTAACTATTCTGGAAAACATGTCTCTTGCCGATAAAAAGGGTGACAGGTTTAGCTTAAATGGATTGATAAAAAAGAATAATGCAAAAAGATATATAGCCCTACTCAAAGAATTGGATTTAGGCCTTGAAAAAAAATTAGATACAAAGGTAAAGTTCCTATCCGGTGGTCAAAGACAGTGTCTTTCACTGATAATGGCAGCCATGAAACACCCGGATTTGCTGCTATTGGATGAACACACAGCCGCCCTTGACCCCAAGACGTCTAATCTAATAATGCATAAAACTAAAGAATTGATTGAAAAATATGCCATCACCACCATGATGGTTTCTCACAATATGAGAGATGCCATTAAATTCTCTGATAGAATAGTGATGCTGGATAAAGGAATAGTGGTTTTGGATAAGCTGAGCACAGATGTGACCGAAGAAGAATTAATACGAATTTATAAAGAAAAGCTGACGGGAAATGTCGCATAATGCTGACGCCAAACAAATAAACACTAAACAAATTTTCAACTACAATTTGTTTAGTGTTTATTTATAAAAGTCATTTACATTAATCCCTATAGCTTGCTCCTTCTAAATCGAGCAGCCAACGTTTGACATGCAAACCTCCTCCAAAGCCAACCAAGGCACCCCCGGCGCCGATTACCCGATGTCATGGTACAAATAATGCTATCGGATTTTTGTTGTTTGCCATGCCCACAGCCCTGGGGCCTTTTGGGCAGCCGATTTGCGCCGCTATCTGCCCATAGGTACGGGTTTCACCGTAAGGTATGGTGGTAAGGGCCTTCCATGCCTTATTTTGAAATGGTGTTCCCATAAACTTAAGGGGTACGTCCAATACTTTGCTTTTGCCGCCAAAGTAATCCTGTAGCTGTTGTTTCGCCAACTCAATTATATTATTTGTCCCTTTCTGCAATGTATAACTCGGTAAGTGTTTCCCCACCCAATTCTGCAATTCTTCTTCAGACCCATTGGGGGTGCTGCAATATATTAGGCCTTCATCTGTGGCTGCCAAGTATACTGTACCTATTAGCGAATCAATTTTATCCCAATAACATGTCATATAGGAACATCTCCTTAAAAGCGAAACTTTATTTATCAATAAACAACTTTTTTATCATGAGCGCAAAATATAGATTAAATCTTATCTTAGAATCGTTAATATCTTTTCCTAAAATACCTGCTATTTTCTTTAACCTATAAGAAAGAGTATTAGGATGAATATAAAGGTCTTTTGAAGTTTGTGCAACATTTCCATTGTTTAATAAAAATACTTCTAAAAATCCACATAAATCTTCATTGTTGTTTTTATCATATTCCATAAGATTTCCGATTGAATCTCTGCAATAATCTACTATTTCTTTTCTATCCATCATAAAAAGTAGCCTGTATATGCCCAACTCGCTGTATAAAAAGGTTTGATTCGAACCCATAAAAGTTTGTCCAACTTCCAAGGCTTTTTTTGCCTCTTTATAACTCTTCCTTAGATTAGGTAATTGATAATATACATTTCCAACGCCAAAGCAGTACTGTGCTTTCGGAAATTCTTCTAAGATTTTACTGCCTATTTTATCACATAGTTTTTTTATATCGGTTGTTGCAGTAGCCTTTTCTTTATTAATTGGAAAATGATAAAGAATAGCATATCTATTGTGTTCATCATTAATAAATGCATTGGGATCATTTTCTTTAATTTGATTTTCGATTATATCTAAAACTTTATTGTTTGAAGCCCTATAAAATACATGCTTATTGTTCATAGTTGTATCTATACCATATACATCAATAAGTATTGCAACAGCAGGACCTGTAATATCAAAACCATTAAACTTATACTTACTGCCTCCTGCTTCTCCATTCCCTATTTTGCCTTGTAATAAGTCATCAAGAAAATCTCTTTTTAATCTTTTTTCCGTTTCAAAAGCAATTTTCTCTTTCATCATTTCTAATGCAATGGTTGTAGCCCCGTGCTCTAAAGCTATAATGTCTATTTGATTGGCTTTTTTGAAAAACTCTACAAGAGTAATAAATCCATACACTACCCTGTCAGCAACAATAGGAATAGTTATTTGTGTAAGATCTTTATATGCTGAATTAAAATCGTTAACATCTAAAATTAGTGTCTTTTTATCGGCACTTTTTAGGGCATTAGTATAGTATTCTGTCGTCTTAAATCTATCCTTGTATTCCTGAGACAATCTATAGCTTAAAAAACCATCTACCTTGTCATTGCTATGGTCATTGGGGCAACTAACCGCTAAACTATTAAGAGCGGGGTCTTCCACAATAATAATATTACCTACTAATTGTGTTAGCACCTTCGCAATAAATGGCAGCCCATGTCCTCGTAAAACAATTTCTGTAAGTTTGTTGTGTATCTCCTCAGTCCGCTTTATTATTTGATTTTGGTTATCATTAATTGCATTCATTACGCTTTCCATTATTACAGGCCATGTGATATTAAAAGGAAGCTCAATAAGGCAAAATGAGTTCTCATTTGCAACATCTATCATCCGGTCCGGCGTCTTTCCAAGAAACCTGTCCGGCTTTATAGCAAGGGCTGTTGCCCCTCCTTTTATTAAGTCAGTCATCCACTTTTTTTGTGAATCATCATTGTCCTTAATAAAGTAGCCGGTTGTAACTACAAGTTCTCCGCCTTTTAACCAGTCGGCTGCATCAGGCACCTCCGCAACAGTGACGCTGCTAACCTCTTTGTTCAAACCGTTGTGCCCACCTACAACCTTAGCTTCTTGAAAAATTGATAAATCCATAATGTCCTTAATTAATACATTCACTTTATCACCCTAATAATAAATTGATTTTTTCTGGCAAAACTTAACACACTGGGGATCCCCACCGCACATAACGTAGGTACTTTCATATGGTTGCCGTGCATGTCCCAGCCTCTTATAGAGTAATATTTATCCAGCAACGTGTCAACTGTTCCTTTTTCGCATAGCTCTATCCGTCATAGTACCTATATAGAAAATATTCTTTCAAAACACCCAATCCGGATGTCACTATTTTCAATCCATATCACCTGCCTGCATAAATATTTGATATTTATTCTAATCCAAAAATTTCTGCTGCATTTCCGCCAAGTATCATATTTTTATAATCTTTATCACCAGTAGCTTTATTGATAAATTCCACCGGATTTGTTTCTTCCATATCAAATGGGTAATCAGTTCCCATCATTATTTGCCCGGGTTCAACAATTTCTATGAGATACCTAAGTGCCCTCTCATCAAAAAGAATTGAATCAAAATAGAGTTGATTAAAATATGAACTCGGTGGTTTAATACCATGTATTTTTGGTTCTGTTCTTACTTTATATCCATGTTCCAATCTTCCAATCTGATAGGGTAAAAAACCGCCGCCATGAGCAAAGCAGAACTTTAATGCCGGAAATTTATCCAAAACTCCCCCGAATATGAGGTGAGCTATTGCAAGTGCTGTGTCCAGCGGGTTGCCTATCAAGTTTGTAAGGTAATACTTTTCTAAGGCATTTTTGGCACCAACATAGTATGGATGGGTTATAATCAGTACACCAAGTTCCTCGGCCTTAGCAAAGAATGGCAGCAATTCAGGCGCATCCAGTTGCTTACCTTCAATATTGGAGCCTATCTGCACGGCTTTAAAACCGAGATGTCTAACAATATACTCTAATTGTTCAATGGCTTTATCAACATATTGCAATGATACATTGCCTACACCAGCAAATTTGTTCGGATATGTCCGTACCGCCTCAGCAATGCCATCGTTTACTAAGCTTACCACTTCACAGGATGTCTCTACGTCAGCATCATAATAAAAAAGCGGAGGTGCGGATGATAAGGCTGCCATATCTATTTTTGCTTTCTCCATTTCTGCTAATCTGTATTCAAGATCATAGAATCCTTTATTCAGGGGATAAGCATACCCCTGTTCATGTTGTATAAAAAGGGAACCTGATTTCTCTATTATTTTTGCCTTTAATTCAGGGCACCCTTCGTTTACTAGATTTATAAATTCGTGTGGTATATAATGGGAATGTATATCAATTTTCATTTATATCCTCCAAAATTTAATACACTAAGATGTTGCTGTGTACTGCCATTTAGTCCAGGATTACCGCATAACTTGATTCAAAATCAAATACCACCAAATAATCTTGGGAGCCAGAGACTTATAGATGGAATAAATGATACTAAAATCAGACATAAAAACATTATTATAATGAACGGTATGCTGGCCTTAACAGTATCTGTATAACTAACCTTAAGGACCTGTGAGCCAACAAATAAATTCAATCCAAAAGGCGGAGTTAACATTCCGATGGCCAGATTTACAGTTATAATAATACCCAGCTGTATTGGATCTATCCCTTTACTTACCCCTATACCATATAACAATGGTACCAAAACAATTATGGCGGAGTTGGGATCAACAAACATACCTGCAATCAGGAAAACAGCATTTATTAATAAAAGTACCACTATATCTGAAAAGGCTCCAAGGGAAGATGCTATACTCTGAGGGACTTGGCTGATTGTCAGAACCCAAGATAGCAATGAACCCCCCCGCTATCAACATGAAAATCATAGCAGTATCGGCACCAGTCTTTGCTGCCAACTTCCAGAACTTTTCAAAACTAAGATTACGGTAAATGAAAGCCTCTACAAAAATAACATAGAATACTGCCAAGGCTGAGGCCTCAGTCGCGGTGAAGTAACCACTGTATATTCCACCAATGACAA
The DNA here is from genome assembly GCA_012522255.1 of Clostridiales bacterium. GTDB lineage: Bacteria > Bacillota > Clostridia > Lutisporales > Lutisporaceae > JAAYKT01. Next base: position 1,106 of record JAAYKT010000272.1, on the reverse strand, counting down.
TTACAGGCAGTCCAAGTGCCCAGAAACTTTCCTTTAATCCAAACAATAATTCTTTAAATGTAGCACGTCGTTCTCGTGGAACCTTATACCTGATAGAATAATAAACGCAATAAATACTTAACGCCAAACCTACAGCCAATCCAGCACCTAAACCACCTATAAATACAGTTCCCACAGAGTTATTCGTGAGGGTGGAATATAATATCATAGCTATTCCCGGAGGAATCAACATAGCTAATGTACTTGAGCAAAGAATAAGGCCGACAGAAAAACCAACTCCATACCCTGCCTCTAACAACGCAGGATAAACTAATGCCCCGATTGCCACAACACTGGCGGTGGCGGAACCCGAAATGGCGCCAAAAATCATACATGTTAAAACAACGGCTATAGCCAACCCCCCGGGTAAATGCCCAACAATATTTTTAGCAAATTTTATCAATCTTTTGCTAATCTGCCCGGAACCCATCATCTCAGCGGCAAAAATGAAACCCGGTATGGAAAGCAAGGAAAAAACATCTATCCCGCTAACAATACGCTGTACTATTACAGTAGGTATTATGTGGGGATAAAATATTAACAAAGGCAATGCCCCTGAAATTATCAGCGAAAGATAAATAGGCAGTCCTATTGCTAAGGTGCCGAAAAATAAAACAATTAAAAATAAAATCATTCCTTTTCACCAACTTCCAAACTCTGTGCATACTTTTTTCCGCTGATGTTTTTAAAAACAAGATGCCAATAAAGTAATGTCATAAATAAACAGCCTATAGGGACACATACATAAACAATCCACATAGGAAACCAATCTAATGCTATTGAAACCTGATGCGTTTTTACCAAAGAACTCGCATACCCTATTCCAAGAAATATCAAACCTAAAGTAGTAAGCCCTGCAATTGAATATATAAATATGCATACGACCCTTTTTACTCTATCTGAAAAAACATTAAAAAGTGCATCCATGGAAACATGCATATTGTTTTTCACCGCTAAACTTGCACCTATAAAGGCAACCCACATCATAATATATCTTGTAAATTCTTCAACCCACACCATGCTATTATTAAAAAAGTGCCTCATAATTACATTTAGAAATATAATAC
>JAAYKT010000271.1 GCA_012522255.1 Clostridiales bacterium | reverse complement strand
TACAAATTCTTTGAAAAACACATTATCAAAATATGAAGCCTTCACGCCTTTCAACTCTCCCAGTTTTTTAACCGCATATTGAGATTTTTGCATTATATTTCTGCCTATCTCTTCCATCCCTTTAGGTCCCATGGTCGCCAAATACACTCCGGCGGTTATACCCCATAGGGCTGTTTGGGTTCCTACATATTCCTTCCCGTGTTCCCTGTGGTGACTGAATGATGTTCTGTCATAAGCCACATCACCGAAACCATATTCACCTTCCACGACGGTAGGTGCAATTCCAAACAGTCTTGATGGGAACTCCATGACAAACCTTTCCTCATCCATAGTGGCCATAAAGCCTGATTGTCCTCCACCATAATTCATATGTATCCCCAAAGGCTGCAAGTCACCACAGACAATGTCTGCTCCATAGTGTACCGGTGGTTCCAAAACTCCGAGGGATATAGGGTCAACTCCCACTATACACAAAGCTCCGCTGTCGTGAGCAATATCGGAAATAACCTGACCGCCTGTTTCTATAAAACCCAAATAAGATGGGTTTTCAAAATATATTGCTGCCGTTTTGTCCGTAACCTTGCTTTTTAAGTCATCAAGATCCAACTGACCTGTTTTCTCATCATATTCTATTTCTTTAAAAGTAATATCGGGGCTGCAATAGTTTTTCATTATCAAGAACTTTTCCTTATCCATTATTTTGGGAACTAATGCTTCTTTTCTATTTGTAATTCTCGAAGCCATTCTAACAGATGTAGCCGCAGCCTGACCCCAATCCATGGTAGGTACATTTACTACCTCCATATCCAAAAGCTCCGCCATCAAACTCTGATATTCGAACAGTGACTGGAATCTGCCAAAATCATTATAGGGCTCTCCCCCATAAGCCGTCAGAAATTCACCTCTTGAGTTTATTTCATCGCATATAGCAGGGACATAATGCTGCCAGCATCCTGCTCCAAGAAAATTCAAATATTCCACACAGGTTTTATTCTTTTTAAGAAGCCCCTCCATATGCCTTTTAAGCTCATACTCCGACCTCAGAGGTTTTGGAAGATTCATATTCTTTTTTAGTTTCAGATCGCTCGGTATTTCTGCATGTAGTTCTTCTAAAGTTTCCAATCCTATTTCGTTCAACATTTCTTTTTGAACTTCCGGTACTGAATTGGGGATATAGGGATGGTTTTTAAAACCTTTAATTGCCATACAATTCACCCTCCTTCATATTTTTCTATGCTATGCCTCCGCCATCCACAACCAATGCTGTGCCTGTTATCCATTTTGACAAATCACTGGCCAGAAAAAGCACGGCTGAAGCGATATCTTCTGGTGTTCCCAATCTTTCCAAAGGCCTACCTTTCGCAGAATCCACAAGGAAAGACTTTTCCTCAAATCCAAGCTGTCTGCCCTCATCTCTGAGCATGTTTGTATCCGTGTCCCCGGGGTTTATGCTGTTCACCCTTATATTCTGGGAGCCGTGGTCTATAGCCATGGCTCGGGTCAAATTCACGATACCGCCCTTGACGGCACAATATGCAGCAGCTTTGTCGCCGCCTTTGAGCCCCCAACCGGAGCCGGTATTTATTATGCTTCCGCCTCCGCCTTCAGCCATAACAGGTATGACAAACTTCGACATGAGATATGTACCTTTAAGCCCGACGCTCAATACAAAATCCCATTCCTTTTCCTCCAATTCCACAACGGTTTTTCTAACTGTTACCCCCGCGTTATTGAAAAGTATATCAATCCTTCCGTATTTGTTCTTGATATCCTCTACTGTTTTTTTAACCTCTTCCAAAGAGGTCACATCGCATTTAAAAAAATCGGCAACTCTTCCCTCACGTTGAATTTTTGCTGCCTCCTCCTCGCCCTTTGGATTTACATCCACTAACGCCACCATGGCACCGTAAGCAGACAAGAGTTGTGCAGTGCCAAGTCCTATACCGGATGCCGCCCCGGTTATTACTGCAACTTTTCCTTCCAAATTAAGAACATCTTTTTTATGTAACATAATAATCCCTCCAATCATTTAGTTTAATATTTTTTATATATATTAACAGGATAAATAAATGAACATGAAGAACGCCATAAAAGGCTAAGACACTATTTTTATAGTTAACCATATTTTATTATATTATTATGGTTTGGTAAAGTTAGGATATAAGTTTTTGGTTTGTTTAGGTATGGGCGATATTATACCTAATCCTTAGCATAAAAAATAGAAGGGGATTTCCTCCACCTTCTATTTTTACCGATACATTATTTAATTTCAATTTTGCTTATTTTTTTAACTTCTACATCTTTCTTGGGCAAAGTCAGTGACAGCACGCCATTTTCAAATTTAGCTTCTATTTCCTCATTTTTTACATTTTCAACTATGAAGCTTCTGCAATAGCTTCCGCATCTTCTTTCGCGTCTTATATAGTTTTCTTTTTCTTCGTTTATTTCTTCATTTTGTTCTACTGATATTGTCAGTCTGTCATTGTTAAGTTCTACATTAATTTCCTCTTTTTTTATACCGGGCATATCAGCTTCAACAATATACTCTTTCTCGTTCTCCTTTATGTCTACCTTCATTTGATTATCTTTTGTAAAAACTGCAGGCACAAAAGAATCTCCAAAGAAATTGTCGAACATGCTATCCATGTCAAAAATGCTCTGAGGTCTCTGGCTCAGACTTTTGTTCCTTCTTCCATAAGGTACTAAAAACATAATATACACCTCCATAAATTATTAACATTATATTATAATATTTCGCATTGTTTGCCTTTGACTTTCTTTGACCTTTAGTTATATTTTAGCACCTCTCTTTTTTTAGTTCAAAGTTCATTTTTGGTGGCTAACCAAGTTTATCTGCATATATCTTCCATATTCTTAAATAATATGATTATTATTCAGTTTATCTCGATTTCTTTGTAATTTATATAAAAATGTTAATAGATTAGCAAATCACGAAGGCAGACTAGGAAACCTGGCGCTACAGCAGATGGGCAAAACCCATCCATACATAGATCCTTCCGGTGGATCCGTCAGGATCATACAGATGCAAATGCGCCCATAAAAATTTTTGGGATAGAAAAATTAGGAAAGCATCGGCTTGTAACCGATACTTTCCTAATTAAATTGACTAATCGATAACATAATAACTGTTTAACTGTCGTGCCTGGCACCACACCTCATACTGCCATTTTCTTCAGATCATCAGGTATTATGAGCTGTGCCCCTGTCGAGTTTTGTACTTCTTCAACAGTAAACTCAGGATTTATTTCTATTAGAACCAATCCTTCTTCCGTAACCTCCATAACACCCATCTCGGTTACGATTAAATCTACACATTCTACCGCTGTCAGCGGTAAACTGCATTCTTTTAATATTTTATGATTTCCCTTAGCTGTATGATTCATTGCAATAATAACTTTTTTAGCTCCTGTAACAAGGTCCATGGCACCGCCCATACCGGGTACCATCTTTCCGGGCACCATCCAATTTGCCAGATTTCCTTTCTCATCAACCTCAAGGGCTCCCAGTACAGTCACGTCAACATGACCGCCTCTGATAATCAAAAAGGAATCTGCGCTATCGAAAAATGCGCCACCGGGGAGGATAGTCACATGTTGACCTCCTGCGTTGACCATATCACAATCTTCTTCACCTTCCGCCGGAACCGGGCCCATCCCTACAAATCCGTTTTCTGACTGCAATGTTACTTCAACATCTTCCGGTATAAAATTCGCCACAAAAGTGGGTAAACCTATACCGAGATTAACTATGTTTCCGTCTTTTAATTCTTGTGCTACTCTTTTTGCTATAAAATTTCTGATTGCATCTTTATCCATCAATTATTCCCTCCCACTATATAATCTACAAATAACCCGGGAGTTATAACCTCATCCTGATCAATTTCGCCCACCTCAACTATTTCATCAGCTTCTACTATTACCACATCCGCCGCAGTTGCCATAATAGGATTGAAATTCCTGGTTGCCTTGTTGTATTTGATATTACCTTTTTTGTCTACCTTTGCACCTACTATAAGTGCCAAATCAGCCTTTATCGGTTTTTCCAATAGATATTTCTTACCGTCGACTACAATTATTTGTTTTCCTTCTTCAACAACCGTTCCTAACCCCGTAGGAGTCAAAACTCCGCCAAGCCCGGCACCGGCTGCTCTGATTCTTTCTGCCAATGTGCCTTGTGGCACCAACTCGACGTCTAATTCTCCTGCATTCATTTGATTTCCCGTTTCCCTGTTTGTGCCTATGTGGGAAGTAATCAACTTTTTAACCTGTTTATTGACGATAAGTTTACCTATACCCACCTCGGGAAAAGCCGTATCATTTGCAATTAATGTAATATCCTTAACTCCTTTTTCTACCATAGCATCTACGAGTCTGAACGGATTTTTACAACCTAAGAACCCGCCAACCATTATTGTCATTCCATCGTGAATCATATTAACAGCTTCTTCTATGGAAATCATCTTTTTCATAACAAGCCTCCTCATTTCTCAATTTAACCATTCACTACCTTTTAACTATCATCGCGGTACCCTGCCCACCACCGATGCATAGTGTTGCAAGGCCTAATTTGGAGTCTCTTTTTATCATTTCGTGTATCAAGCTTACCAATATTCTTGTTCCGGAGCATCCAATGGGATGGCCTAATGCTATTGCTCCGCCATTAACATTTGTTACTTCCATGTTCAATTCCAAATCCTTTGCTACAGCTAAAGATTGAGCTGCAAAAGCTTCATTAGCCTCAACCAAATCCATATCCTTTATGGTCAGATTTGCTTTAGCCAAAGCCTTTTTCGTCGCTGGAACCGGACCATATCCCATTATTTTTGGATCTACACCGGCAGATGCATATGAAACAATTGATACCAAGGGTTTTATACCCAATTCTTCTGCTTTTTCTTTTGACATTAAAACTACCGCCGCAGCAGCATCATTTATACCTGAAGCATTGCCTGCAGTAACCGTTCCGTCTTTTTTAAATGCCGGCCTCAGCTTTGCCATGGCTTCTATGGTCGCTCCAAAACGTGGGTATTCGTCTGTATCAACAACTATTGGGTCACCTTTTCTTTGAGGAATTTCTACCGGAACAATTTCATCTTTAAACCTTCCACCTTTTACAGCCTTTTCAGCTTTTAACTGACTGTTAAGTGCAAAATTATCCTGCTCTTCCCGGGTAATATCCCATTGTTCTGCAATATTCTCTGCTGTAATACCCATATGATAATTATTAAAAATGTCAAATAGACCGTCATGTACCATGTAATCAACTACTGCGCTGTCTCCCATTCTAAGTCCCCATCTTGCCTTGGGTAAAAGATATGGTGCGGCACTCATGTTTTCCGTTCCACCTGCCAAAACTATGTCTGCATCTCCAAGAGCTATTATCTGGGCTGCAAGACTGACTGTTCTTAAGCCTGAACCGCATACCTTGTTTATCGTCATGGATGGTACGGTATCGGGAATGCCCGCTGCTATAGAAACTTGTCTGGCAATATTCTGACCGACTCCTGCTTGTAGCACGGCACCAAAGATTACCTCTTCAACCTGTTCCGGTAAAACATTGGCTCGTATCATTGCTTCCTTTGCGGCAACCTGTCCGAGTTTAACCGCAGGTACATCTTTGAAACAGCCTCCGAAAGACCCTATTGGTGTTCTTACCGCACTAACGATAACTACTTCTCTCATGATTAGACGCCTCCTATTTTAGTTCTTATTATTTATAATTTTGTCCAAGCATTACAATCCAACCTTTTCGGTTTAATAATGCAATTTATACTATTGCAAAAACAATACCAACATTTCATTATATGGTTTATAACTTCCTAAAACGCTTAATCTCAACGGTCACAGCATTTTAATCCTGTATAAACAAGTATGTAAAAAAAAGGACATGTAGATAACAATCTACAT
>JAAYKT010000270.1 GCA_012522255.1 Clostridiales bacterium | reverse complement strand
TACATATACTGCTCAGATTGCTTGTGAGTATGGATTTGGGTTTGCTTTTGACCCGGAAGATCCCACATGTAAAGATAGATTATTCACATGGTATCAGACACTGGACCGCGAAAAACTGCATGCGGGCTGCGACCGCTTTATCAACGGAGTGCGGCAGGATGAGGCTGTGTATATTGAAAAGATAAGCGATTTTTCTTAATATGAAGGATGAACACACATAAAGGCTGTTTGATATGCGGTAACTCTATGCAGCCGTATTAATTTAAAACTAAGGATTGATTAAACCGAAGTGTTAGGAGTTAGCCGTGTACAAGAGGAAAATTAGTAAAGAGTCTTTATGCCTAATCTTTGTTGTAATATGTGGGCTTGTGTCAGCCGGAATTGTTTTATCTGACAGCAACGCGCCTTCTCGGTATTTCTGTCTATTTTTGCTTCCAATATGGTTTTCAGTTATATCGTTCGTTTTCTTTTGTATTACTCCGCGTTCGATATATCGTAATATAGGCGTTGTGGCGGTTGTCTTGCAGCTATTTATCAGAAATGTTGTAACACCTGCCGTAATGGTGTTGGGAAATTACGTATCAATATTTCAATCAGGTACAAATGATATGACCGCAAAAGCAGTGTTTCTTATGGCTTACGAGGTACTTTGGTGTTACGCTGCTGTTTATATTTGTTCAAAAAGGCCTTACGAGCCATTTATAAGAAACCGTTATCAAAAGTTATATAAAGGCAAGCATCTTGGTAAAGTCCTTTTTGTCCTGTCTGCGCTATGCATAGCACTCTGGTTTCTACAGCCGGCCGTGCGAGCCACTTACAGAACAATTATTGATATTATTGGTACAGGAATTAAGGATAATCCGTATAGACACTCGGATTTCCTGTCAACCGGTTCATTAGCCCGAGTTGCAAGTACACTATTTGTTTTTTTATTCTCGTTTTTGCGAATTGCAGTACCGGGATATATAATAGTAAAGTTACAAAGCAAAAAGCGAAGCGCGTTTCACCTAATCATATCGTTGGTGATTATTTCACTACAATTCTTTTTTATATCTGGGGCGGTTGCAGCCACGCTTATCGCAGCAGGAATGCTGTTGCTTCTGGTCATGGATCTATATCCAAAGTGGAGAGGATTGCTCTTATCCGTGTTAATCGCTACCTCGGTTTTAGTCACAATTCTTGTTTTTTCGCTGAATTATCACAATGTTGGTTCTTGGTATGGTATTCATAGCTTGCAGGAGTATTTATCTCATTGGCTAAATTCATACATAACTGGTGTTGACAATGTTGCATCGATTTATCAGATGCCGCAAGAAAATAAACTTCAGATTTTTATACATACTATGATAGCACCTATTCCGTTTCGCAGTACGTTGCTTCCCGGAACAACCGATTGGACTACAGTTAACACATTGTTTACATCTCTTCCCCGGTTGAGTGGGCAAATAGTATCTACTGTAGGCACCGGACAGTTTTTTTTCACTGAAGTTTTTGCACCTATATTC
>JAAYKT010000269.1 GCA_012522255.1 Clostridiales bacterium | reverse complement strand
GGTGAGCCCATAAATCCTGTTTTAATGGATTATTATAAGAAAAAGTCCCAGAGCAAGGCAAAGAAAGTAGCGTTAGGGGCGGTTATGCATAAGCTGGTTTATATTATCTTCGCAGTGTTAAGGGATAGAAAACCCTTTGAGTTGCGAAGCCCTGAAGAGCACTCTGCGATGCTTGCTGCAAAATGCAGCGCCGCCTGATTTTATTTGTGTCTGATATTTAGTTTCCAAGGTCCATTTGTCTCCATAACGCCAGCCATTTTTTGTTTTTCCATTGGGGTGGCCTTTCGGTTATGCCTTTTTGTATTGCCTTTTGCAAGGGCTATCCAGCAAATCTTTCAAAATTGTTTTTTAAAAACCCTTGACTTTAATTAGCTGGTCTAACTTTTAGTCTGACAAAGGTCTCATTTACTTTGACCGCCCACCTTTAAAACCGGGAAATTTCAATAGATTGCAAATCTTTTTAATTTCTACCCAAAAGGTCTACTTTACTTTTACATTTGACCATATTGGGTGCGAATATGCCAGAAATCTTATGAAAGAAATATTAATGCAAATAGATGACGGAATAGCGGAAAGCAGGAATAAGGATATTTATAGACATAAAGGAAAAAAGAAAACGACCATAAAGACACTTATGGGGGAAGTAGAATTTAGAAGAGCTGTATATAAGACAAAAGGAGAAAACGGGGAAGCCAAATATATATTTGTTAGATAAAATAATCAACCTTGAAACATTCGGTCAAATATCTGCAAACTTGAAACATTCGGTCAAATATCTGCAAACTTAGCATTAAAAATAGCGGAAAATGCATGTATAAGTTCCTATAGAAACACAGCAAAGAATGTTACAGAATTAACGGGACAAAGCATAAGCCACGGCGGAGCCTGGAACATAATACAAACCTTGGGAGAAGCAATAAAAGAAGAAGAAGATAGATATACAAAGATTTTAGAAGCAGATAAAATAATAGGCACAAAAGAAACAAAAGTTCTATTTGAAGAGGCTGATGGAGTTTATGTAAACATACAAGGAAAAGACAAGCCGGAAAAGGCAAGGAAACTGGAAATGAAAGTAGCAGTCGCATACGATGGCTGGGTAGAAAGCAGCAAAGGCAGATACGAACTAAGAAATAAAGTAGTTGTAGCAGGATTTGATAAAGCCAAGGACTTTCAAAAACGAAAAGAAGGAGTCATAGCATCAGAATACAATACCGGTGAAATCGAACTGAGAATTCTAAACGGTGATGGTGCAGCCTGGATGGATAAAAACGGAATAATAGATGAAGCAGTACACTATCAACTTGATCAATTTCATCTTCAAAGAGAAATAATACGAAAAATAAAAGATAAAGCCCGGAGGAAAGAGATACAAAAACTATTAAAGAAAAAGAAAATAGATGAGCTTCTAAGGTATTTAATCAAAATATACATAGCCGAAAAAGAAGAAAAAGAGAAAATAAAATTAAAAGGGCTATATGATTATCTATGTGGAAATAAAGAAGGCTTGCTACCCTATACCGAAAAGGGTTTAAACATACCGGATCCGCCGGAAGGCGTTATATATAGATCATTAGGAACATTGGAACATCATATATGCGATATAATAGCCCAACGAATGAAAAATAGAAAAGTCAGCTGGAGCATAAAAGGTGGAGAAAACCTGGTTAAAGTGTTGACAACTAAAATAAACCAAAACCTTTATGGAACAGTCACAAAAATATCAAAGATAATGTTACCGGAGAAATATACTAATGAAATAACAGAGGTCTTAAGTGCAGCAAAGGCGCCCAAAAAGGATGGTAAGGGATATGAATATCCGGCTAACGGTAAAACCTCGTTTGCAGAAACATTTACAACGAATGGAAGAGCAGCAATAAGAAATATGACAAAAGAAAGAGGATTTGCCGATATTGCTTACATATAAATATGTAAACCAAATGAGCTTTTATGCCGCAAAAGCCTCTTGATATGGGGAAACACCCTCTGGTATAATCTTGCAGGCGGAAATGCGCCTGTGACCTTATAATGCTAATTTCCGCCTAAATTAGGGTGTCCAGAGGGTGTAGGGGCACCATGTCAAGAGGAAATGTGGAATAAATGCAACTAAAGTCACTGTGTTTCCCGGATTTTGTATGTTGGAATATTGTGGAAGATGGTATTGCCAACTATTACTTGACTGTAACCTCTTAAAGTTAGGTGTTTAAATCTTTTTCTTTTTGTTGTACTATTTATTTGACTCATGGTAACTCTCCTTTGTAATGTTTTTTGCAGTTATTAAACATTATACATTGGATTTACCATGAGTTGCTATTTTATTTACTTACGTCACTTAATATTACAACTTACCTTTTTCATTAAAATACACCACCTTTCTTATAGAAATAGAAATAGGAAAAGATAAGGTATGGAATGGACATATTTACTGCATTTGTCTTATAAGTTTTTGTTACAACTTTCATTTAAAGTAAAAATAAAAAAATTTTTCAAAAAAAGAGGATTTACTAAAACTATGTAGAAGTAATACAGTAATACTATATTACAATACTGCAATAATCTTTGATTGATAGTG
>JAAYKT010000268.1 GCA_012522255.1 Clostridiales bacterium | reverse complement strand
GGATTCCCATGGATGAGAACAGGACTACGAAGAAAATAAATCTTTTTGCCTCAAGACCGGGTATTATATCCTATAAATTAGCACGAGACAATAGTTATATTGATTTGCATTTTAATTTTGGCGTCTATGGGGTCGATGACAAAAATACCCCCGTGGCGTCCGAGAACTTCTATTTGTCTATGTATCGCAATGACGGACAAGCAACGGCCGCTTACATTTATTCAATAAAGCAGGCGGACAACGCAAATGAAGAACAAGCCTCTCCCCTTGTGGGGGGAGAGGATAAAGTGCGTCTTTTCTTAGATATAATGGGATTCCCAAGCGGGGAAGAGAGTATTGTCGTACGTCATGGAAAACCTCTATATAATATATTGGGAAATACAACCTTGCCGCCGGAATATGGGAGCCAATTTACCAATGAAATAAAATTAAATAGCAAACTAAGGATAGTCTCAGCTTCCTTATCAAAAGATATGAGCTATTTAGACGTATTTTTTAATATTGGGGTATATGGGGACAAGGAGCACACTAAACCTACAACAGCTGATGATTTCATTTTGGATTTTAATCAAAACGATGGGACAGCGTCAAATGTTACAATAAAATCTGTTAAGAAGAGTGATGATGCCACCGAAGCGAATTCATCCGAACTTACGGGCGGGGAAACGGTATTGCGGTTTTTCCTCAATATATCCGGTACTGTCAGTGGTGAAGAGACCATAAAGCTAAGCCCTAATTATGAGCACCCCCCTTATAGCGACTCGGGAAATCCCATTCCAGCAGATCAAGCTACAAAAGCAATCAGCCTTACTGCCCCTTCCCCCCAAATAGTCGCTGCGCGGCTGGCAAGGGATAATAGCTATATCGATATTGACTTTAATATGGGGGTTTATGGAGATTCAAACCGTAGCTTAGGAGTGGGAATTTTGGGTTTTGAGGTTTTAGTGGATCAAAACGGGGGCGACACATATTTAGTAAGCATTACTGATGTAAAAAGTCCCGATAGTGAGGGTTACGCTGAGGCATCAGTTTTACAAGGCGGCGAGAAAACCTTGCGACTTTTCCTAAGGCTTGAACCATCAGCCGGGGGCGGCGAAACTATTGAAATTATCCCTTCCTTTGACGGAGGAAATCATATATTTTCAGATTTGGGAAAACCAATAGAAAATGAAGAAACGACAGGTCTTATGCCTCTTTATCCTTTTCCGAAAATTATCTCGGAGAAGACTTCTGATGATTGCAGCTTCGTCGATGTCACTTTCAGCACCGGTGTATACGGAAATGACGAACATACTTTGCCGGTTACCACAGATAGCTTTATACTAACCTTTAACCGCAATGGGGGCAGCATGCTCAGCGCCAACATCAAGTCCGTGAAAAAGACGGATGGGGTAAAGGAAAGCATAGCATCGGACCTTGCGGGCGGCGAGGAAACAGTCCGTGTATTCTTGAGCACTTTAGGCACGGCCAACGGCAATGAAACTATTGCCATTGATAAAAAAGCCAATTCTATATTTGATAAAGAAGGTCGGGCTATTCCCGAGGATAAATATGTAAAACCCATAAGGCTTATGAATACGCCTTTGAAATTTATTAATGCTGTATTTGCGGAAGATAACAGCTATCTGGATTTGCGTTTCAACGCAGGGGTATATGGTGCACCGGACGGTGCGACCCCCGTCACGGCAGACTTCTTTAAATTCAGATATGATTATCCGGGAGTGAAGATATCCTCCGTAAAGCAGTCGGACAGCGAGAATGAGAATGAAGCTTCTACTTTGCAAGGTGGTGAGACAGCCCTTAGGTTATTCTTTATATATGAAATTACTCCCGACGGCAGCAATGGTTTTGAAATTATATCCTCATCCGGCGAAAATCAGATATACGGTCTGTCAGGTTCGCCGTTAAAGTCAGGCTGGACTACCGGTTATATTCCTGTAAAGGATATGCGGATAAAAATGTTATCGACACAAATGGCTTATGATAACAGCTATGTGGATATAGTGTTTAATAAAGACATTTATGGTGATAAAAATTGCACAGAAGGGGTGAAAGCCTCCAACTTTGATCTGATATATTTTCCCGGCCCGGACAGCCCCTTATATGATTTGGGCATCAAAGCTGTTACAAAGACTGATGGATATACGGCAGAAAGTGCATCTCAACTGTCAGGCGGGGAATCCGAGCTCAGGTTTTTCCTTGATTTTGAGAGTAAACCCATAGGTGGAGAAAAAATAATTATAGTGCCAAAGGATGGCCATATTTTTGATATAAAGGGATACTCTGGATTTAAAACCCCTGATATCATCAATTTTGCTAATCCGGCTCCCCTGATTACCTCCGCTTTGCTATCCGAAGATAATTGGTATATTGATATAGCCTTTAGCACGGGTGTATACGGGGACAATGGACATATCGCCCCGGTTACCACAAGTAACTTCGATTTAACCTTTAACCAAAATGGGGGCAACGTGTCAGCTGTGACCATTAAATCGGTAAAAAAGACTGATGCCGTGACTGATGAAGGAGCATCTAATTTAATCGGTTGTGAAAAGATAATAAGGATCTTTCTTAATTGGGACGGCACGCCGCAGGGGTCAGAAACCATAGAGATTGGTCCCACAGACGGGCAATCAATTTTTTCATCATCCGGAAATGCCATGGATTCATCGCAAACTACCGGTAAGCTCCTTATGAATTCCTATTATCCTAAAATCATTTCTTGGGATATAGATGAGGATAACAAATACATTGACATAACCTTTAATACAGGCGTATATGACATGTATATGGGCGGCGTACCGCCCCAGCCATTTGTTGTGACTATGAATGGAGATGAATCTATTCCCGTCGGCAAACGGATGATTCTTAACAATTGGAGTCTTGGGAAGAGTCCATGGGAATTCCCACCCACAGGAGGGGAAAAGGTTTTAAGGATTTTCCTTAAAACCGAAGGCGAATCAAAGGGGGCAGAAACCATTGAGATAAAGCTGAGAGGCGAATATCCCGTTTATTCCACATATAATGTGGCATCGGAGGAGCAAACAATAACAGTACCCATAAGCAGACCAAAACCCCGTATCATATTCGTTTCTGCAGCAAGCATAGAAGGCGAAGGACAATATATAGACGTAGAGTTTAATGCAGGAATTTATGGCGATTCTGAATTGACTTATGGAGTTTACCCGGAACTATTTGAGCTTATATTTAATAAAAACGGGGGCAACGCAGATTTTGCAAAAATATCTTATATTTCAGGAAAAGACAACGCACCCATAAGCGGAGGGGAGGAAGCCATTCGTTTTCATATCGAAACAGATAATTTGCCTGATGGAAAAGAGACGATGGAGGTTAAAACCCGCGGTAATAGCTTCATTTACAATTCATTCGGAAAACTTAATACCGATATAATGACCACCAACGCCGTAAAACTTAGGAATACTTTGACAGTGGTGGAAAGCGCAAAAATGGGTGATTACAACAGATATGTGGATGTTGCTTACAGCTATGGACTAAACGCAAGCGGGAGAGAAATATACAACTGGGACTTTGATATGGTGTTTAGCAAAAACGGCGGTACCGCAAAAGATGTAAAAATAAAATCCATAAAACAAAACAACAGCTCTGTGGAAAGTGATGCAAGAGAACTTGTTGGCAACGAAAGAATACTCAGATTCTTTTTAGAGGTCACAGGTGTACCCAGCGGCCAAGAAACCATTGAAATCAGGCCTGTCAAAGATGGAATAATTTTTTCTGAAATAGGTGTCCCCGTATCCGTGTCCTGTGCAACTGAACCGATAAAACCGTTGAGCCTATATCCCGTATCCTGGACCCAGTCCGAAAGCAGCGGTATCGAGCCTTTTGGATGGATGTCCGATATATATATTTCAAACAGTAACTCCGAAGCTCTGGTGCTTAAAAATAACGGTGAAGTTGCTGCCCCTATCCATTCTTTCTTCCCCAAAACCGGCGTTAAGAATGCCATAGCCGTTGCCGCGGGAAGCGGCTTTGGACTTGCTTTAAAAAGAGACGGGACTGTGGAAGGCTGGGGTGATATAAAGATACCCGATGGGCTTTCCGGTGTAAGGGCAATAGATGCCGGTCATTCCACCGCATATGTGCTTCTTGGGGATGCCACAATAGGACGCTTTACAAAGGATGGAGTCTTAGAGAAATTTGTGGATCAGACCCCTGAGCCCATTGTTTCCTTTTCAGCAGGGGATGACGATCATTGGCTGATTTTATATAAAGACGGTTCCATAGGCGGAGATATATGTGGCCGCCCCAGCGGTCTCATGAATGTAAAAGCCATTGCAGCGGGGAACGGCTATTCTCTGGCAGTAAAAGATGACGGCACCGCTTTTGGCTGGGGCAATGTGAAACTGCCGGAAGACCTCAACGATGTGGCGGCTGTATCCGCAGGCAATGCCGGTTATATGGTGCTTAAAAACGATAAAAGAGCTTTTCTTTATGATATAAACGGTAATGTTATGGATATCCCTGAGGGATTAAAGGAATTGGACGATATTATTGCCATATCCGCCGGGGACGATATTTATTCCGTTATCCGTGAAAATGGCAGTGCTGAAATATGGACCAGCAAGAATACTTTTTCTTCCGTAAGCATTTACGCAAATGAGCTTTTGGTTTTTCCCGGCTTTGACGAGAATACATATTTGGATATCGTCATAGAAAACTCAGGGGAGAGGTTAGGCATCTATGGTCAAACGGGCCCCTTGAAAAAGGAAGACCTGAAGCTGATTTATAAAGATAAAAGCCCCTTTGTCTATGATATCAGCATTAAAAAAATTGGCAGGCCCGGTGATGATAACACCGATCCGGAAAAGGCAGCTCCGGCGGAACCGGGAGACGAGAAGATTAGAGTATTTTTAGATATAAAGGGTACGCCTAACGGCACTGAGACAATAGAGATCATGCCGGCTACAGGATATAGCGTATATACATCAAAAGGTGATGGTACTTTGTTAAGCAGCTTGTTGAGCAACCAAAAAGGCGTAATTGACTTTAAACTTTTTCGAGAACAAATGGAAGACAGCCTGGGAAATAGGATCAGCGCAGGCTGGCAGCACGGTCTGGCAATTAAAGAGAATGGCACTGTGCTTGCCTGGGGCAGCAACGCCGACGGCAAAACAGATGTGCCGGAGGACCTGGGTACGGCCATGCAGGTTTCTGCGGGGTATCATCATTCCGTTGCGTTAAAAAGCGATGGTACCGTCGCGGTTTGGGGAGATAATTACTACGGGCAATGCAATATTCCCTATGGTCTAAGAAATATAAAGGAGATATCGGCGGGGGGATATCATACCCTTGCCTTGGATTATGATGGTAAAGTTTATGCCTGGGGAGATAACTTTTATCAGCAATGCCAGGTTCCCCTGGGTCTTTCTGATGTCATACAGATTGAAGCAGGAGGCCATCATTCCCTTGCTTTAAAAAGCGACGGCACTGTTGTTGCATGGGGAGATAATCATTTCGGGCAATACGGCGTTTTAGGAAAAGTGGCGTTTAACGATATATCCGGTATGAGATTCCTTGCCGCCGGGGAAGATTTTTCTATATTCAGGATGGGGCCTTATGAAGTTATATCTATGGGAGACAATAGGGATGGTCAGTGCGATATATCGCCTTTAAACATGGATAATAGTTGGGAAACGGTAAAAGCCGTATCGGCAGGATATCACCACGCCCTTGCACTAAGCAGCGGAGGAAAAATAACGGCGTGGGGGGATAACAGCAAGGGGCAAAGCGGCAAGCCTCCTCATTTCTCAATATATCAAACGGCGGCAGTTTCCGCAGGTGCCTTCTTTAATATTGCTATTGACGTTACCGGTAAAATAGCTGCCTGGGGGGATAACGATGCAAATCAATGTGATATGGCAGAGGATACTTCTCCGCCCCATTTTATATCGGAAGCGCTGGCTCCGGATAACAGCTTTGTGGATATAACCTTTAGTGAACGGGTTTACAGCAAGATAGTCAATAATGAGCTATTGCCCTTGACGCCGGACAGCCTTAGCCTCATATTTGAAAGAGGTGATTCTTTAGAATCCAATGTTGCAGTATCCATAAAGTCCCTCAAGAAAAATGATAACATTAGAGAAGATTTGGCTTCCGAACTGGCAGGCGGTGAAACGACCATAAGGGTATTCCTTGATGTGATAGGTGATATCGGGGGCACAGAGATTTTGAAATTTAAAGCCACAAATGGCAATGCCATTTGTGACTCATCTATACAGTATATGTCTCCTGCGGAGTCTACCGGCGCCCTGGTTATGAACCCAAACAGCGGTACACAGATGTTTGTCGACAGCACAAGCAGCGGAGGTCAGGTATTGAATTTTCAAACTGTTATGTGGCACCACAAAACAGAGTTGGGTGCAGGCAATAACCGCATATTGGTTGTTGGATTAAAATGCGATGAGAAGGAGACACCTACTTATATAAGTTCTGTCACCGTGGGAGGAAAGCCCATGACTCATGCGGTTTCAAACAGGGCCTACGGCACGCAGATGGATTTTTACTATATGCTGGATGAGGATCTTCCGGCGGAACCGGGCGAGTATATCATTATTGCAGATTATGATAACGAAAATTTGAGCCTGTCCGGTATGTCTGTCCTTTTATGCAATGCCGCCCAAATGGGGCCTGAGGGCATAGGGATTTCCGGGGCTATGGAGAATGCATTCGGCGATTGGGCATACAAGACGCTTCTTACCACCAAGTCCCATAATGCTACGATAGTCGAATTATTAAATATAGGCAACCAAAAAACAAAAGAGAATATAAACGTCGCTACAGTCAAAAACAACGGCCTTTATCCCATGACCATGGCTGTACATCAAGGCGGACCGGCGGGAAACGCAAGTACGGCATTTTCTCCTGATAGGGACCCCAGGGAATGGCTTGCCATGGCTGTGGCTTTTAGAAATGCGATTTATCCGGCGGATAAGGAAGCTGAGGCTGCAGCGCCTATCGCACATGCTTTTGGGACAAATTCTTATCCGGCGGGAGAAAACATTGCCTTTGCGGCAAAGGATTTGGGTGGTTGGAATGAATATTACGATCCTATCCAAGTAAAGGATATTATACAAAACGGAGACAACCTATATCTGCAGGGTTTTAGATATCTGAACAATGAATACAGCGGTGACGGAATCGGTATTTATGCGGCCCAAACCAGCAAAGACGGCGAGAACTGGGATAAGGTTACAGCCGTAAACGATGCTTCCAGTCTGTTCAGCATTAATGGTTTTATGCATACCATTACGATGGGCATCGGTTCGGAGGGCTATCCTAATTACCGCACTTATGGTATAGACGGCTCTGAGGAACTATTTGTCAGCCCCCAGCGTTATGATAGAACCTGGGTTAGTTTTAACGTGAAAGCTATGGCGGGAAACCCCGAAGGTACCATAATAGCTGTCGGCGGAGGCTTAGGGTATAAACCCCCGTGGACGCCGACTAATTTGGATTATGGGTATTTTGGTATGATGTCTTTGTCCCATGATAATGGTCATACATGGAAAGAGAAGTATTTCTATGATACGTCAATCTATAAAGGTGTGTTGTACTTCTCGGATAGGTTTGTGGCTTGGGACGATAATAAGGTCTATTGGTCTTTTGATGGAGAAACCTGGGATCATCCCGAATTTGGTATACCGCCGACGGGCTTTAGCGGACCCTTTGACATATATGAACGAAATAATATGCTTCTTTTGGCGGGTAAAAATTTGGATGATGATAATGTTAATCTTTATACCTCCACAGATGGATTTACTTGGACAAAAGCAGATATTGTTTATAAGGATCCGGAGCTTACGGACACTGACGGTTTTACCAGCATTGCTTACGCCCAAGGCACTTATGTGGCGTCAGGCGGTCACTACATTGCAGTGGCAAAGGCACCGGACCCGGACCATGAGGACGAGCCATGGGAATTCAGCCTCTATGCCTTGAATATGGACAGCGTAAATTATATTACAGCTATAAATAACAGGTTCTATATCCGCTATGCCGGAGCTTTGTTGAGCTCTGATAATTTAAAAGACTGGTACTACGAGAGCTCCAACTCAGGTAACAGTCAAATCATAAATTTTAAAGGCAAAGTGATCTCCTACGATTATTTAGGCAACCTTTATATAGGCTATACGCCTTTGCATGTTGATTATGTGACACCATTGGTAAACGAAACGGGGGTGCCCATAGATGAAGCCATAACCGTAGGATTTCCGGAAGGGGTAAAACCAGCGGAACTTGTGCCGGAAAACGCCATCAGGCTGGTGAACAACGAAAAAAATATATTGCATCCCATTGCTGTGAGTTTCAAAGAAGGAAAAATAGTGTTGACTCCTAAGAAGGATCTTGATTACAGCACAAACTACACTGTGGTCGTATCTGAAGGCTCCGTGAAAAACACAGGGGATACAAAAGCAAATATGACATTTACCTATAGCTTTACCACAAGGAAAAGGATAGGTAATCCGCAGATAGTGTCAACCAGTCTTAGGGATGGGTCAGGCGTTTCGGCGGAGGATCCCGTTTTCATCCAGTTCGACAGGGCAATATTTCCCGGTGAAAGCTTCCTCGGGATTGCCATTGCACCGGCAGATGAACCGGACTCTTTTTTAAATATGGATGTGGAAATAGATCGAAGCAGCATGATATTAACTCCTAAAAAATATCTGGAAAACGATAAAACTTATATAGTAACACTACCGGGGGGTTGCATCATTGATAGTGATAGGGATCTTTTAGAAAAATGGAGCATGGAATTCACGGTAAAGGCTGATGTTATACCTCCAAAGGTTGTAAAAACCCTTCCCGTGAATTACGGCGAAAGGGTGCCCCAGGCGCCGACCATTGAGGTTAGATTTGATGAAAATATAAAAGAAGGAATGAAATTTGGTGATATTACTCTTAAAAATATACGTTCCAACGATAATACGGCAATAAGAGTATCTATATCGGAAAGAACGGGCCTTGACGGATTGCCGTTAAACGATTCGTTGGTAATAGAGTTGCCGGAAAATACAACATTGGAGCTGCACCATACCTATCGTGTGACCATACCCGCCGGCGCAGTGACGGATATGGCCGGAAATGGATTAAAAGACGAGTTCAGTTACGTTTTTACAGAAGAAATTATGGGAAGCAGCCCCATGCTCATAGAAAGCAATCCGAAAAATGAAGCGGACAATATAGATATCAAGTCTGATTTTGTCTTGCTCTACGACAGACCCATAGCAGGGGGTCCCAATTATAATAAATTCAAACTTGTATCGGAAGGGCATCTCGACATCTCCTTGGTACCCGAGATTGTGAGGAATAAGCTTATTTTGCGGCATGATGAGCCTATGGAATACGGGGTAAAATACAGGCTTAGGATCGGCGCCTACTCCATAGCTGATAAAAATAATGATAATACTGTGGAGGAGGACATAGATCTTTATTTCACCTCCGAAGAGCAGCATATAGCAAATACATATCCCAAAACTCAAAGCAAAGGGATATGCATAAACGGCGTTCCCGAAGTGAGCTTTACCGCTAACGCCTACAAAGGATACGAATTTAATAATATAACACTTATGGGACAAATAGAAGGCGTCGAGTTATATGTCCCCATAAAACCCCGGGTGGACAAAGATAAGCTTTTAATTATGCCCGAGGTTGAACTGGACCCGGATACGCTATATAGGATCAGCCTGCCCAGAGGCGCTGTTCGCTTTATTGACGGGACAGTTAATAATCAGTATGAATTTAGCTTTACCACGGGTTCACAGAGGACGGAGATCTCCAATTTTGGTTTTACCGGTACTATCGAATTAGTAGATGTCTTGATAGAAGCGGATGTGGGGTCTTTTGATGCGACAGGATGCTTTCCCCATGCAGAGGAATATACTTGGGATTTTGGTGATGGCACTTCTATTGTAACAGGCAGTACACCTAAGCATCTATTTCCTTACAAAGGTACTTACAAGGTTATATTGACCGTTACAGATACAGCAGGCAATAAATACTTTAAGCTGCAAAATGTACATGTCATAGAAAAACCAAGCAGGCATAATACAATGATTGAGGTACTGCCCAAAGCTCCTATGCTTCTAAATACCGGTGATTCAGTAAACTTTATTATGAAATTAAGCACTTCAGGCGTACCCTTGATAAACGAAATCATAACAGTTGAAAGGATATACTCAGTATCGGAGGGTAAAGAACCGGAGCTTCTTGCCGAACTAATGACAGACAAAAACGGTATGGCGGAGTATAGAGCCACCTTTACCGATGATTGTCAGGAGTACTATATCAATTTTGCTTATAATGACATAAGCGTGCGGAGGATATTTAAAAATGCAACAGGTCTCAGCGAAATTTCGGGGTATGTTATAAGTGACAAGGGGCAGGTCCTAAGCGGCGCCCTTGTGAGTATGGGAAACAGAGGCACAACCACCGATGATGACGGTTTTTATAAGATAACGGATATTGTTCCAGGTAATTACACCATAGCGGTAAGTACGGATTTCCACTATGATTTTGTTTCAGATATCTCTATTAATCAGAAAACCGCCGTAAAAAACATTACACTGGAAAAGATCATTTACAAGAAGGAACCTTTGATTAGGAGGATCGCCATAAATAACTCCGTAGCTGCAGACGGCAAAACATTTTATTTCTTGGAAGGAATAGATGCGGAGCTGGAATTCAAATTCTTAATTGACTGGAAAGGCCACGAATCTGGGGATATAGAGCTGTGGAAGGGGGACACGCTCATTTTCAAGGGTGAAAACAACGAAACTCTCACATTTAATGCAAAGAATCTAAAAAAAGGAGACGTCTTGACAGGTTTTTGTTATTCGGCGGAAGGGGTCAAATCTCTGCCTGCCAATGTAAACTTTCATATGGTAAAGTCCTTGCCCGGGGAATTCCCTTTCGATTTGGAGCCTGTTTATATTGACGGGAAATATATAACGGAGAAGTTCATAACCCCGCTGCCTATTAAGACACCGGTTATATCGAACATCCCTATACTTAAAGGCGGACACTTTGCCTTCTTAGGCGAGCCCATCTATGTCTACGGAGAAATGGGAGTGGACGGCAGCTTTTATGTAGTATCGGGAAGAAGCGGCCCTGGAGTTTCTGCCGAAGGGCGTTACTATGAAAATAGTATGGTGCAAAAATATATGGAAAAAAGATCCGCCAAAAGCGAAGCGGAGAAAAAGCTGATATCCGGGAAACAATCAAAATCCTATATGGGAAGCATTAAGATGGACAGCTATGTGGGCGTGTCTTTTTATTGGAAATATGACCTTTTGAAGGATGATTGGGGCTTTGATAACGGTACATTGCATTTGGGGATAAGCGTTAATGCCTCTGGCAGTGCATCTTACGGCATTCCCAAAGCGCCTTTAAGCGTATATATAAGCGGTGATTTCGAAGTGATAATGGACACTTACCTTGATGCCATAAATAAGAACGGAAGCATCGGCTACGGCGGCGGAACGCTGGATATCAGCCGAATAATGATTGAGATCTCAGGGGGCATAAGCGCGCTGATAGCCAAAGCGGGAGTCTATTTCAACGGGACAGGCGCTGTAAAAATCGATTTTTCTACCGGTGAGACGGATTATTATATAGAAGTCCACGGAGGTGTCAAAGCCTCGGCTTTAGGATGGTCCGTCAAATATGATTTCCTAAGCTACGCTTGGGGTGATCCTTCACCATGGTTGACAGGGCCGGCTCACCGCGTAATTACGGCAAGTCCCCAAGGCAGGCAATTTAATCTTGCACTTTTAGACGGCGAGGATGGCCTGGGTGATGGCATATTGGGGATGGGTGCCGACGAGCTCCAGCCTACAGACAGGGATTATCTGGAGGAGCAATCGGAATGGCTGCCCGGCAGTACACGGAGAGGTTTTATGGCAATGGCCGCTGCGGGGGATACTTCCAGAACAGTGATACTTAGGAGCAGCACTTTACCATATACGGAGCATTTTATGACACCTTATGCAGTGAATGGCTATGATAAGGCATTATTGGTATTGATTGAAGATGAACCCGCAAGGTCCATATTGAATCAAACCCAAGCCAAATATTCGGTTTACGATGGATACAACTGGTCTTACCCCTTGCCTATAGATACGGAGGATAAAACAGCAGATTATGCACCTGTGGCAGCGGCGACGAATGATTATGTTATTGCCGCTTGGGAAAATCTAAAAGGGGTCTTACCGCCAAATTCGGAGCTGGGCGAAGCCCTGGCCATGGAGGAGATTGCAGTAGGAGTGTATGATGTTGAATCGGGTACTTGGTCGGATATTCATAATCTTACTGAAGATAGTTATCAGGACCACGCTCCAAGGATAGCCGTCGGGAACAATGAGGGGCTATTAGTATGGGTAAAGACCCGATCCAACGATTATAATGGAGCTTTATCGGACAGCTATATGGCCGAAAACGATATCATCTATTCCAGATGGAACGGCAGCTCCTTTGAAGAACCAATAAAAGCAATATCATTTGAACAGCCAATAGTTAATGCCTCTCTTGCCTATGATGGGAATAAAGGGATTTATGTCTTCGCCCTTGACGAGGATAATAATTTAAACACCGTCATTGATGAGGAGATATACTATATGCTTTATGATGGGGACAGGGACGCATGGAGCGATCCAATAAGACTGACAGATAATTCTGTTGGGGATTCTAACCCACAGGCATGCTTTTTGGATGGCAAGGCATTTATTCTATGGGAACAAGACGGAAACATTGTATATACAGACGATACAGAGGAAGCTCCGGTAGAAGCGGCAGAACCAAAGGCAGCCGTTTATGATACCATCATGCAAAATACTTTTACCATGGCCGTAAATGATAAAAATAAGACTGTATCTGTTATAGGTCCGGCAACCTCCGGCGGGGAGGGTACGGACTTATACGAAATCATCTATGACAGTGATAATAAGTTATGGAGCAAAGAAATCCAATTGACGGAGGACCATTCGTCCAACCGTTCGCCAAATGCGGCTTTTATCGGAGACGAGCTGATAACCATATATAACAGGGATATAATAGAGGATAGAATAAACCCGGAGGACGGGCTCATTTATCCCGTAATAACCAATAAAGCCGACTTGCGAATGATTGCAAAGCCTATGACCCACGATCTCGCCGTCGCCTCAGATGGGATATATTTATCTGAGGATAATCCCTTCCCTGGAGGACTTACGGAAATCAATGTAATCATCAAAAATAACGGCAGCCATACGGAGACTTCTATAAATGTTGCCTTCTATGAAGGAGACCCTGACAGTGGAGGACAACAGATAGGAGAAAAGAAAGCCATAGAAAAACCATTGGCGCCGGATGAGAGTGCGGTAGCAGCGATTCAGTGGGAGGTTCAATGGGTCATGCCGGTGGAAGGAATATATGTTGTTGTTGATCCGGAAAGTGAAATTGACGATGCGAATCGGGATGATAATATAGCAAGTTTGCTGATATTGCGTCCTGACCTGGAGCTAACAGCTTTGGAATGCACTCACCTTGAAAACGGCAAATATATTGTTGCCGTCAAAGTATCCAATGTCTCGGCGGTTGATATATCGGGCGCCTCTACATCACTTTATTATGGCGATGGCGAAGGCGGATTAATGCTTATTAAAAACATCGACACAGATGTATTGGAAGCAGGCAAGGTTATAGAGATGACTTATCTGTGGAGGCCCAATTCCGAAATATTTATCGATGGCAAGGCGGATTTGTTTGCCATAGTGGAAATGATGTCACCCACATTGATGATACCTGCTGAAGAAACGGCATTTGATAATAATATGAAGATATTGACTATCTATGGTGAAAGGGAGAATAGTTATAGGGTGATTATTGACAGCAGCATAACAGGGGGGACAATTACTGCTTCACCTGTTGTGGCGGTGGCCGGTGAGAATATAGTATTGATGGTGAAGCCCGATGAGGGCAAGAGATTGAAGCCCGGGAGCTTAGTGTATAATGGCAGTACTGGAGGTTATATTATAAGCGGATTTGGGTTTACAATGCCTGAATCGGATGTAATGATTACTGCAGAATTCGAAACCATACCAAATGAAAGCAATGATTATGAGAATGGTAGAAGCTATCCGAAGATTGACAAAGGAACGGATACATCAAAGGGAGATAAAGCAAAAACGAATATTGAAGAAAACAGGGTAGTTATTTATGCTGTCCCGGACAGCAAAGGAAGCATATTCGTGTCGGTAGACGAGAAACAAATAAAAGAGGTTATAAACAAAAGCACAGACGATGGTAAAAAGCATGACGATGGTAAAGAAATAATATTTGAAATAAAAGCGGAGGCATCTGCAAATATTTTAAAGGCAGAAATCAGTATTCCAAAGGGTGGATTTGACAATATATGCGAATCGGGAATTAGTGTCCTTACTATATCAACCCCTATAGCAGCTATTACCTTTAACAGTGAAGTCCTTAACGGTATATCCGTAGAAATAACAGGGGATATACAAATAACGTTATCAAAAGTTGAAAACTCTGCCTTACCACTCGAAGCACAGCAGATTGTGGGCGATAGGCTGGTATATGATTTTAGTATTGGCAGCGGAGATAAAAAAATAACCCGTTTTGCAGGGAATGTATCGGTATCCATACCCTATGTGCTGAAAGAGGGTGAAGATTCAGATGCTATTGTTATCTATTATATCAATGAATCAGGCGGACTTGAGGTATTAAGCAATTGCATCTATGATCCTACTACAGGGAGAGTGAATTTTACCACGAGACATTTTTCCAGGTTTGCTGTTGGTTATAATAAGGTGTTTTTTAAGGACGTGGCTGTAGATGCGTGGTATTACAGGGCAGTATGCTTCATCGCCGCAAGAAAGATTGCTTCAGGGACTGCAATCGGTATGTACAGTCCGGAAGCAAGCCTCTCAAGAGGACAATTTATCGTAATGCTGATGAAGGCATATAATATCGCACCGGAGAAAAATTTGAATGACAATTTTGTGGATGCATCCAACACTTATTACACAGAATACTTGGCAGCAGCAAAACGCTTGAAGATATCGGAAGGTATCGGAAATAATATGTTTGCACCTGATAGGATGATTACTCGTCAGGAAATGTTTACACTTTTGTATAATACATTAAAAATTTTAGGACAACTCCCCAAAGGAAAGGGAGATAAAACTCTATCATATTTTAAAGACATATATAATATCGCACCTTGGAGTAGGGAGCCTATTATTTTCTTAATTGAAACCGGAATCCTTATGGGTATAGAAGATAAGCTATGCTTGACAGACATAGCTACCAGAGCAGAGATGGCGCAGATACTATATAACTTACTGACAAAACACTGAATATAAAGCAGTAAGGAGGTGTTTTGAAGTACTTTTTTGAATTGGAACCCCCAAGCAGATAATCTGATGTTTAATCAGTCAGATTATCTGCAAAGGAAGCATCATGTCGTAACCTCCCTATATCTAACCTTCACCAAATATTCCAACGGTTTGGAAAAATACTTTAAAGCCATCCTCTTTCCATTCAAGTGAGGTCTGTACCCGCCCAAGCCCGTCGGCATGATATCTCCCTGCTATCGCCTGAATTCCATACAATTCATAGACTCCGTCTCTTTGAAAATCAATAGGGTAAAGGCCGCTTAGAGGGTCAACCCAACCTTGTATAGGTTCTTTTAATGTACCATCTTTATTATAAATCTCAGACAAATATTCCTGTCCTTTGAAGGTCAAATCTATAACATATCTCTTGTTGTTTTCCTTGCTTATTACTTCAGCTTTATAGTTATCAAGGTAGTTCACGTCATAAACGAACCTGTTATTAAACTCTTCAAAGTCGAAAATCTTCTTTGGCACATCATTTGAAAACGAATAAATATAATAGTAACCGATAGCCCCGCTTCCGCCGCTGTCAATGCTTAAAAGTACGTCACTCACTTTATCTCCGGTAAAATCACCTAAAAATAAAGTCGGGTTATAACCTGAATTTATCTTTGGCCTTACGGTTATTATTTTGCCCGTTTTGCCATCAATAACCCTGATAATTATATTATCTCTAAAAGGGCTATTCTCATAGGGTTTTTCGCCTAATATATAAATGTAGTCAATTACTTCGTCTCCGGTGACATCTCCTGTTTTGAAATCAAGTATATATAGCATTGCTTTGTCAGAACTCATTAGCATCTCACCTTTCAATAAATAATTCACTTTCATCTTATGCAATCATACTAAAAATGAGAATAAAACATTTTAACAATAATTGGTTACCAATATGTTTGAAACAATTCTTTGCAAAATCGGTCGAACATATAGAGGTGATAGTTATGAACAAAAAAACAATATACAGGCTACCCATTATCTTATTATTAATTTTTATACTTGTAGGCTTGTCGATAGCAGGATGTGCTAATGGTAATGTAAAACCGGAAGTAGAAAAAACTAAATTTGAAGCTCCCGAGGACGAATTCAGCGAAGAAAACCTGGGAGGCAACACTCTCGAAAATTCGTTTTCATTAGAACAGTCCATATATAGAATTGATCAGGTCAGGGAAGCATTGGAAAGCTTTAAAAAACTTACAGAAAAAAGTAAAGCAAAAATATCAAAAGAAGTATTGGATCAGGTAGGTAATACGGGTTGGGGAATACAAACCCTTGGCTTTTATAACTGGCCTAATACAATAGAAG
>JAAYKT010000267.1 GCA_012522255.1 Clostridiales bacterium | reverse complement strand
GCGGCAATATTTTATGTTTTGATTACAGGACACTCATTTTTATTCACAAAAATTGCACTAAGAACGGGGGATCCTGTTGATATACTTGCACATCGTTTTGTTGCAGCCTTTATCGGTGTTATAATAGCTGTTCTGTTTGGTTGGTTCAAGGTAAATTTCAACAAAGAACAGGTGCTGAAAATTATCCCCCTTGCCCTTTTATACCCTCTTACATTCTTTGGATTGCAGACTGCCGGACTTCAATATGCGACCTCATCAGAAGCAGGAATAATATCGGCTTCTGCACCTATATTCACACTTGTTATGGCTTCATTTTTCTTAAAAGAAAAAAGCAATACCCTTCAGCAGCTGTCAATAATAATATCTGTGTCAGGTGTTGTTTATGTTGCCGTAATGAAGGGCGCCTCATTGGACTTCAATAACCTGTTGGGAATAATGCTCCTCACATTATCCTCGTTAACTATAGCCGGATACAATGTCTTAGCGAGGAGACTGACAAAGTCTTTTACAAATATTGAACTCAGCAGTGTAATGATAACCATAAGCTTTGTTTGTTATAATACCGCTGCAATAATAAAACATTTATTAAACGGAAGCATAAAGGACTATTTCGCCCCATACAGCAGCGTAAGCTTTGTTATTTCAATAATATACCTTGGAATACTATCCTCTTTGGTTTCTTCTTTATTGACCAATTATATGTTATCCAAAATTGAAGCTTCGAGAGCAGGTGTCTTTACAAACTTAGGCACTGTGGTCACAATAATTGCGGGAGTTCTGATTTTGAAAGAAAAAATCTACAATTATCATATAATCGGCTCCATACTCATCGTAGGCGGTGTTATCGGTGCAAATTATTTTAAACACATATCAGGCAAAACTACATCTGCTTAAGTAGTTTAAAGCTTATTCTATTGCCGATACAAGTTCTATGCCATTTGTAATCATGTTAAAGTAAAAGGCAGTTTTTCTATTCTTTCGGATTTTATAAAAAATATTTAATTAAGGCGAATATCCCATATGCCACCGCCAGCAGCACATATATGAACATTCATGGGGGTACCCTTTTATACCAGGGTAATTTACCAAAACCCATGCTTTTACCTCCTAAATTACAAATTTTGTTTAAATATATTATATCATGAATTATAATAGAATACTGAAAACCGTTAACCGTTTGTAGTATAATAAGGATATGATGCCGCGACAACAAAAGCAAGGGGGGTATATCAATGCCGAATATTATGGCTTTTATTTCATATGTAATAGTCACAACTTTTACACCGGGTCCTAACAATATTATGGCCATGTCCAATGCGGGGAGATATGGATTTAAAAAAAGCCTGCCCTTTAATGCAGGTGTTTTTTCAGGTTTTTTTATAATATTTACTATAAGCAGATTTTTCAGTGCGGCTCTTTTTAATCTTATTCCCACTATCAAACCAATCATGACCTATGTCGGTGCCGCCTATATTCTTTGGCTCGCCTGGAATACTTACAATAGTAAGCCTCAAAATGATATGGGAATCGATAAGCATACCAATAGATATATGCACGGAGTGCTTTTGCAATTTGTTAATCCGAAGGGAATTATCTATGCTGTAACAACCGTGGCAACTTTTGTTGTACCTTATTATGAGCCGGGTATTATATATATCGCTTTTGCTGTTTTTTTATGTTCCTTAGCCTTTATATCCAATTGCTGCTGGGGTTTATTCGGTTCTATTTTTCAAAAGCTTCTTATAGATAAAAGTAAATAATCAATACAGTTATGGCATTGTTGCTTGTATATTGCGC
>JAAYKT010000032.1 GCA_012522255.1 Clostridiales bacterium | reverse complement strand
TTAGGACTTGTTATGGTTCTGTAACATGTTAACCTATGTTTTCAGACTATAGTATATATTTTAACAATTAAGTTATAGTGTTGTAACATAAATCATTGACAAAGTGAAATTATATAGTAAAATATAACTAAAGGAGGGAGATGGATATGAATGCAATTTTGGGGTCAAGGATTCGAAATTTGAGGGAAATGAAAGGATTCACACAAGAACAGATATCTGACAAGATGAATTGTTCAAGACAAAAATATGCTAGGATGGAGAAAGGTATAGTGGATATTTCATATGCCAACATCAATATGATAGCGCAAATTTTAAATATAAATGTGGAAGAAATTACATCTTCGGTTAATGATAGTACTTATGAAAAACACATGTATAGGGCTAATAGTAATGGTGGTCAAGAAGATGTGTTTGAGTTTATAAATACCATGCTTGATACTTTTTATGCACATAAAAAACTTTATAATAGCGTTAGGCAGGTTGATATGGATGAATAAAAGCAGGCAACGAGCAATAGAAAAGATTGCCTTGAATATGAGAGATAAATGTAATGTGATAAGTTATGGCTTTCAGAATATTTTTGAATCTGCACAAAAGGTGGGATATCGTGTTATAAGATATCCTGTTGGAAAAGATTCACTTTTAGGATTTGCAATGATTAAAGATGGCGATAGAATTATTTTTTCAAATTCTTCCTTAATCTTATCAAGGGAAATTTTTACTATTGCCCATGAGATAGGGCACCAAAAATTGCATTTGTCAGAAACAGATAAGATTTTTATTAAAGATATTGATTTTGATGAGAAAAACGAATTTGAATATGAAGCAAATTATTTTGCATCATGTTTGCTAATGCCGGAAGAAAAAGTCCGCAATTTTATAAAGTTTGAGCTTAATGAAAAGCATAGAAGCTTGTGGAATGGGTTTGATATTGCAAGGCTGCAAACGGCTTTCAGCACAAGCTATGAGATGACCTTGATTAGGCTTAAGGTATTAGAAATTATAGACGGTGAACTTTTTGATAGACTTAAGATGGAAAAAATAGAACAGTCGGCATCAAAGTTATTACACAGAATCAGTGGTAATGTTGATTTGTGCAAATCGTCAGAATTCAAAAGTTTACCTGCGGAAGTTTTTGAATGGGTTATATCTAATTATAATGAAAGGCTAATTCCGGTTAAAAGTTTGCAGACAGCCTTAAACTATGTGGATTTAAGGGTTGAAGAATTGGATAAGGCAATAATTAACGTGGATCAGGAAAAAGATGATGAAAGTGAAAGTTTTGATGATCTGCTTAGGGGGATGGATTAATGGAGGCATCTTTAGACACTAACGTAATAATTCATTTATATAAAGCAGGTTTCCAGTCAGTTCTTTTTAGAAGATTTCATAAGCTCAAGGTATATGAATTCATCAGAACAAAAGAAATGGTTAATCATGCTTAGAGGTTTTTCTTTGGAGTCTGGTCTTTTATTGTAAACATCCAGTTTTAAAGATACAATAGTATTAATGATAATGGTATTTTATGGCAAGGTAAGGTGGTTTTATTGGTATATACTATTGAGTAGTTGAAAAAAAGAATAACGCCTATTGCATTAAAATATAACATTTCTGCAGTGCATGTTTTTGGTTCTTATGCTCGGGGTGAGGCTGAAGAAAATAGTGATATAGATATTCTTATTAAAAGGGAAGGTTCACTAATACGAGGATGGATGATGGGTGGACTTTATGAAGAATTGAGGGAGAGTTTGGGCAAGGGTCTGGGCTTGCTTACTGTTGAGGCACTTGAACAGAATAATACCCAAAGTAAAAACCCGTGCTTTTTCGAGAATCTAATGAAAGAGAGAGTGAAAATTTATGGTTAATTCTGATATTCAAAGGATACAGCATAGGCCGACCAGGGGGACGGTTCTCCCGGGTGCTCCTCGCAAGAGCAACCGGGAGAACTGTTACCCGGTACTTTAATCATTTCCGAAGATTCTATTTGGCGGAAAAGCATGCCAATAAATCAGCTTTAA
>JAAYKT010000266.1 GCA_012522255.1 Clostridiales bacterium | reverse complement strand
TTGACATTGATGATGACTCAATAGAATATTTGGATATTTTAGCCTTAGGTTTTCATATGATGGCACGCCTTATAAATATATCTGATTATTATACTATATATGGCAAGAATTATTTCTCAAGATTCAGTAAGAAAAATGTGCAAAAAATTGCCGAGTACAACACGGAAACAATGATAAAGGCGTTAAATAAATATAATGTGGACTTTATTACTCATCCCGGGGCAAGGATACCTATGAATATAAAGAGGCTGGCTGTTGAAGCTGCGAATACGGAAACTGCATTGGAGATAAATTCAAAAAGCAATGCTATGTCGATTTCAGATATCAGAATGGCAGCGGAGATAGGAGTCAAATTCGTAATTAACAGTGATGCCCATATCCCTTTAGATGTGGGCAATTTTGAAAGGGGAATCAAGATAGCCAAAGAAGCAGGTTTGACAAAGGAACAAATACTGAACGCGGCGAAGTAATGTCGCAGGGGGAATGACCAATGAAGTTTATTATTGTAACGGGACTTTCAGGTGCAGGTAAAAGCCAGGCCGTGAAATTTTTGGAGGACTTGGGCTATTTTTGTGTTGATAATCTTCCACCGGCTTTGATTCTTAAATTTGCTGAGGTTTGCAGTCAAAGCAGAGGTACAATAGATAAGATAGCCATCGTTACTGATATTCGAGGCGGAAAATTCTTTGACCAGCTGCATTCAAGCCTCGACGAACTGCAAAAAGAGGGTTTTAAGTATGATATTTTATTCCTTGAGGCTTCCGATGAAACTTTGATAAAAAGGTTTAAAACAAGCAGAAGGATGCATCCGCTGGCTTTTGACGGTAGAATTATTAAGGGTATAGATGAGGAAAGAAAGAAATTAGAGGAGATAAAAGGGATTTCCACATATATTATTGATACTACCAATATGAGTACCGCACAATTAAAACAGGAAATGCAGCATCTTTTTGTAGAGGGAGGCAAAACAGAAAAGCTTATTATACATATTATTTCCTTTGGCTTCAAATATGGAATTCCTTTAGATGCTGATTTGGTTTTTGATGTAAGATTTTTGCCGAATCCATACTATATAGAAATACTGAAAAAACTGAGCGGAAACGATAAAAAGGTTCGGGATTATGTCATGAAGTGGCCTGAGGCATTGGTGTTTTCTAATAAGCTAATTGATATGATTTCGTATCTGATACCTTATTATATCAGGGAGGGCAAAACACAATTGGTGATCGCCATCGGATGCACCGGTGGCAGGCATAGATCTGTGACAATATCAAACCTTCTCAGTCAAACTCTCAAGGATAAAGAACACAGAGTAATTATTAATCACAGAGATATAGATGAGGAAAAAAGCAGTCAATCAAAGGGAGATTAATATATATAAATACATTTAAGGAGATGTAAATTGAATTGGATGAGAATATAAAGGCAGAGGTTTTATCTTGGATTAAACTCATAGCAACCGCATTTATACTGGCTTTTGCAATAAAGACATTTATTTTTCAAATTGCTTTTGTAAAGGGGCCTTCCATGCAGCCGACACTATATCAAGGACAGATTTTGATCGTTTCAAAATTTAATTACAGGATCAAAAATCCAAAAAGAGGAGAAATCGTTGTAATAAATGATAAGGTAGACAACAAAGATTTAATAAAAAGGGTAATCGGCGAACCCAATGAAGAGATTGAAATAACCGATGGCAGTATATATATAAATGGAAACGCTTTATCGCCGGATTATACCGATATACCTACTTATGAAAATGGTTTCAAAAAATCTCAAACAGTTGATGATGAGTATTTTGTATTGGGAGATAATAGGGTTGAAAGCAGAGATAGCAGATCTGAAACTTTAGGGTTTGTAAAAAGACAAAATATAATAGGTAAGGCTGTTTTTAGGCTATGGCCTTTAAATAAGTTCGGTGTTCTCAGATAAAGGAGTGCTTTTATGTCCTTTTCATCAAATGTCAAAAATGAAATATCGAAAATTTATATAGAGGATACCTGTTGCCAAAAAGCGGAATTGTCGGCACTTATTAAATTAACGGGAACAATTCAAATTGCAGGCAATAATGAGATAGGAATTCGGCTTACCACTGAGAATGCGGCTATTGCAAGAAGGATATTCTCTTTGCTGAAAACCAATTATTCTATTCATACTCGGGTTACCATGACTAAAAACAGACAGTTCAGACGGAAATACAGTTATACTTTATTGATTGGTGCAGAAAACTCTTCAGAAAAGTTGCTTTTATCCTTAGGTATTTTGAGGACAGGAACCGGAATAAGGATTAATAATAGAATTCCAAAGGAAATAATTACGGATGATTGTTGCAAAAAGGCTTATTTAAGAGGCGTTTTTTTAGGCGGTGGGTCAATAAGTGACCCCGAAAAAACATATCATATAGAAATTGTTACCGATAATAAACCTTTTGCCACGGATATTATGAATTTGATTAATACCTATGGGCTTAATGCAAAGATAGTAAAAAGAAAAAACAGCTATGTAGTGTATATGAAAGAAAGTGAAAACATAGTTGATTTTTTAAATATAATAGGAGCCCATAATGCACTTTTAAATATAGAGAATATAAGAATTTTTAAAGAAATGAGAAATAATGTAAATAGGCTGGTTAACTGTGAAACGGCCAATTTAAGTAAAACAGTTAATGCCGCCATGAGGCAAATAAATAACATTCAGTATATTAAAGACAATATGGGGTTGAAGAAACTGCCTAAAAGCCTAAGGGATATGGCTGAATTGAGACTGTTACACCGTGATTACAGTCTGTCGGAATTAGGCGAAGTGATGAATCCACCTATAGGCAAATCCGGCGTTAATCACAGGCTTCGGAGACTTGATCAGATAGCTGAAGACTTAAAAAACAAATCTCATTTATAATTGTCTGCGCTATGCTTACAATTCGCTGTACATAGGAGGTTAAAACTATGTCTGATATTAATCTAAATTTCAACAGCTGTTTTATTGATAATAAGGAAATCGACATAATAAAAGAAAAAATCAAAAGGATTCATAATAAGATTCACAGTAAAGAAGAGTATGATGCGATGCCTTTAGGATGGCTGGACATACCCATAAAAACAGATATAAATGAATTAAACGCGATTACAAATGCAGCAAAAAGACTGAGAAGCATGTCTGACGTAATTATTTCCCTGGGAATAGGTGGTTCCTATTTAGGAAGCAAAGCTGCCATAGAAATGTTGGGATATGAAGATGACAAGGTTATTTTTGCAGGTAATAATATAAGCGGGCAATACTTAAAGGGAATTTTGGATTATATAGAATCCAAAGACTTCAGTATAATCGTCATTTCAAAATCCGGCACTACCTTGGAGACGGCATTGGCTTTTAGAATACTTAAGGATGTTTTGATAAAAAGGTACGGGAAAGAAAAGACGAGTGAAAGGATTATTGCCGTAACAGATAAATCCAAAGGAGTGCTAAAAACAATAGCTGATGAAGAAGGCTATGAATGTTTTGTTATACCGGATAACATAGGGGGAAGATATTCCGTATTTACACCTGCCGGCCTACTGACTATAGCGGCCGCCGGGGTTGACATATATGAAATGATTGATGGTGCAAAAGAAGCCTGTTACTTATATGGCAATGAAAGCATTGATGCCAACCCGGCTTATATGTATGCCGCGATAAGAAACATGCTTTACAAAACGGGAAAATCCGTGGAGGTTTTAGTGAACTATGAGCCATCAATGCTGTATTTTGCAGAATGGTGGAAACAGCTTTTTGGAGAAAGCGAAGGCAAAGAAGGAAAAGGAATATTCCCGGGTTCAATGCTATTCACTGCCGATTTGCATTCAATGGGACAATTTCTTCAGGAAGGTACAAAGAATGTTTTTGAGACGGTATTAAACTTCAAGTCCGGTTCTGATGATATCTTAATACCCTATGATGCGAAAAATATCGATGAACTTAATTATTTGCATGGTAAATCCTTAAACTATATTAATGATATAGCCTACCGGGGTGTAAAAGAAGCGCATGAAAGCGGTGGAGTACCTGTGATAACTATAGACATTCCCGGGAGAAACCCATACTATTTTGGCTGCCTAACTTATTTCTTTCAAAAAGCCTGCGCAATTTCCGGCTATATTATTGATGTGAATCCTTTTAATCAACCCGGTGTGGAAATGTATAAGAAAAATATATTTTAATTGTTAGGTAAATAAAATAAAAAAGACTGATGCTTTTTGGTGGTTTTTAAATAATCCGGAGGACTCATAAATGAAAAATTTTGTACACTTACATTTACATACAGAATACAGTTTATTGGATGGTGCCGGGCGCTTGGACGAAGTGCTAAAAAAGGTTAAAGATACAGGTATGGATTCGATTGCCATTACAGATCATGGCACTATGTACGGCATCATAAATTTTTATAAAAAAGCAATAAAGAACGGCTTAAAACCGATTATAGGCTGTGAGGTATATATATCCCCTCGGCGCATGGTGGACAAGGATCCCAAATTTGACAGTGAACAATATCATTTGGTGTTATTGGCTGAAAATAAAACTGGATATAAAAATCTGATTTACTTGGTATCACAAGGTTTCATAAACGGATTCTATTATAAGCCCAGGATTGACATGGATCTGCTAAGCCGTCATTCGGAGGGTCTGATAGCCCTTAGCGCGTGCCTGGCGGGTTCGATTCCTAAATTAATTAT
Organism: Clostridiales bacterium; assembly: GCA_012522255.1. Classification (GTDB taxonomy): domain Bacteria; phylum Bacillota; class Clostridia; order Lutisporales; family Lutisporaceae; genus JAAYKT01. The sequence continues at coordinate 2,680 of JAAYKT010000266.1, read as the reverse complement.
AAACGGAAATTATGAAAGGGCTAAGAATGAAGCAATCAAATATTTACAAATATTTGGGGATGGGAATTTTTATTTAGAATTACAGGACCATGGAATTGAAGAACAAGCTTTGGTTAACAAAGAATTAATCAGAATGTCAAAAGAAACCGGGATACCTCTTGTGGCTACTAAAGATGTCCACTATGTAAATAAAAAGGATGCCAAAGTACATGATATTTTGTTATGTATCCAAACAGGCAAGACCGTTGATGATGAGAAGAGAATGAGTTTTGAAGGCAACGAATTTTATCTTAAATCGCCGGAAGAAATGTATGAAATATTTGATTATGTGCCTGAAGCTTTGGATAATACGGTAAAGATAGCAGAAAGATGCAAGGTGGATTTTACTTTTGGCTATATACATTTACCTGAATTTGTAGTGCCGGATGGGTATACACCGAATTCCTACTTAAGATACATTTGTGAAATAGGTTTGAAAAAGAAATATAAAACTGTTGATGATGAATTAACGGAAAGAATGAACTATGAGCTTACTATAATAAAGAAGATGGGTTATGCGGATTATTTTTTGATTGTTTGGGATTATGTAAGGTTTGCCAAAGAAAAAGATATTATGGTAGGGCCCGGCAGAGGTTCCGGAGCCGGTAGTTTAGTAGCCTATGCCATAGATATAACCGATATTGACCCTATTCGATATAATCTTATATTTGAAAGATTTTTAAACCCGGAAAGAGTAAGCATGCCGGATTTTGATATTGATTTTTGTTATGAAAGAAGACAGGAAGTAATCGATTATGTAATAGGCAAGTATGGGAAAGACAGAGTAGCTCAAATAATTACATTTGGTACTATGGCTGCAAGGGCGGCGATCAGGGATGTAGGCAGGGCGCTAAATATTCCATATGGTGAAGTTGACATTGTAGCCAAAAACATACCGATGGAAATAGGAATGACCATTGATAAGGCCTTGAATGTAAACAGTAAATTAAAAAATGATTATGAGAACAATGAGGAGATAAAAGAGCTCATTGATATGGCTAAGGCCCTTGAGGGAATACCCAGGCACGCTTCTACCCATGCAGCGGGTGTTGTGATTTCAAAAAAAGACGTGGTGGAATATGTACCCCTTCAAATGAATGAAAATGTAATAACGACCCAGTTTCCCATGGGTACCTTGGAAGAATTGGGACTTTTGAAAATGGACTTTTTGGGACTGCGGACCTTGACAGTTATTCGTGATACATTGGAAATAATTAAAGAACAAGGTTTGAAAGTACCTGAAATTTCAAAGATTGATTATGAGGATGCCGATGTCTATAAAATGATATCGGAGGGAGAGACTTACGGAGTGTTCCAATTGGAAAGCACCGGCATGACACAGTTTTTTAAAGAACTTAAACCGAGCTCCATGGAAGATATAATTGCAGGTGTATCTTTGTTTAGACCGGGGCCTATGGATCAGATTCCCAGGTATATAAAAAATAAAAAGGATCCCAAAAAAATCATATATCTGCATGATAAATTGAAAAATATTCTTGCTGTTACATACGGATGTGTGGTGTATCAGGAACAGGTAATGCAGGTGTTTAGAGATTTGGCAGGATATTCAATGGGAAGATCTGACCTGGTAAGAAGGGCAATGTCTAAGAAAAAGGCCGATGTCATGGCAAAAGAAAAAGAGATTTTTATAAACGGTGCAACAGATGGAAGTGGAAACATTTTAGTACCCGGCTGTATCAGAAATGGTATAGATAAAAAAACAGCCGAAAAAATCTATGATGATATGTCCGAATTTGCCAAATACGGATTTAATAAATCCCATGCTGCCGCCTATGCTATGATAGCTTATCAAACAGCTTGGTTGAAATATCATTATAAGGTGCAGTTTACGGCGGCATTGATAACGAGTGTAATGGACAACAGCAGTAAAGTTGCGGAATATATATCGGAATGTAAAAAACTTGATATAGACATATTGCCGCCTGATATTAATGAAAGCAGTGTAGGATTTACGGTTAAGGGCAATAAAATAAGGTTTGGCCTGGCTGCCATTAAAAATGTAGGTGTCAATGCAATAAACACAATCATAGAGGCTAAAAGAAAAAAAGGATATTTTGAAAACCTTTATGATTTTTTGGATAAGGTAGATTTAAGCATTGTAAATAAAAGAACTGTAGAAAGTTTGATAAAGTGTGGAGCTTTCGATTGTTTTAGTATATATCGAAGCAAAATGATGGCAGTTTATGAAAGACTTATGGATTGCATACAGGAACAAAGGAAAGTAAATATAAAAGGGCAGATGTCTTTGTTTGAAGACGATAATTGCGCTATGCCCATTGATGAAGATATATATCCGGAACTCAATGAATACCCCAAAAATATCATGCTTGCCATGGAAAAAGAAATGCTGGGATTATATATAAGCGGGCATCCTTTATTGGAATACAAGAAGGATCTGGAAGAAAAAACATCGATAAATACTGCCGAAATTATAAAGGCTGTTAACGAAGATGGCTATGCTTATAATTATGACGGTAAAAAAGTAATAATAGGGGGTATTGTTGTTTCGGTAAAACCCAAGGCAACTAAAAACAACATTATGATGGCTTTCGTTGAGATAGAGGACCTTTGCGGTTTGATTGAAGTGATAGTCTTTCCCAAGATTTATGAAGAATATGAG
>JAAYKT010000265.1 GCA_012522255.1 Clostridiales bacterium | reverse complement strand
CTGTTACCTTTTTATGTTTTTGATATTCCGCCGCCAATTCTTTTTTTACTTCCTCACGTTTTGAATGGGCCTCCTCCTCTTCCACATATATAATCCCATAGAATATATCATAGGAAAAATATATTTCATATAAATCATCTATTGAAGAAAATAAACTAACCTCTACTTCCCCATCATAAACCTCATCGATTTCCAAATAAGTACCATTATAATGCCTTCTTTCTTCGGAAAAAGAATCAGTTACATCTTCCCATTTATACAAGTCCATACGCCTCACTTTCATATTTATATGATTTAATTACAACACTTATATGGTCTTTTTTCAATTGCAAATTTTAAGTGAGTTGAAACCAATTTCACGATTTTACCGAAAACCCTGTGCAAGGATGGAACCCTGCCGCTACAGCAGCGCTATATCATGCTTTTCACATACATCAATCATTTCTTCCGGCCATATGGATGCCTGTATTTCGCCTATATGTGCCTTTTTCAAAAAGAACATGCATATCCTTGATTGTCCAATTCCCCCTCCGATTGTTAAGGGGAGTTTGTCTTCCATAATCTTTTTATGATAGTCAAGACTTAATCTATCTTCGCAATCTGATTGATATATCTGTTTCAACAATACATTCTTATCGACTCTTATACCCATGGATGAAAGCTCCAATGCCATTTCTAAAACAGGGTACCAAAATATAATGTCTCCGTTTAACTCCCAATCGTCATAATCAGGAGATCTTCCGTCGTGCCTTTTGCCCGATCTCAACTTGTTTCCTATACCAATTATAAAAACAGCACCCTTTTCTTTTGCGATAGCATCTTCTCTTTCTTTTGGTGTTTTGTGCGGATATAAATCTTCAAGCTCCTGTGCGGTAATAAAATAGATTTCATCAGGAAGTATAGGATTATAATCAATATAATTATACGTCAAGTATAATTCTGTATTTTTGAATACCCTATAGATATCATTTACTATATTTTTCAGATAGCTGATATTTCTTTCTTTTATATCTATTACTTTTTCCCAATCCCACTGATCAACATAAATAGAATGCAGATTATCTAAATCCTCATCCCTTCTTATTGCATTCATATCTGTATAAAGCCCTTTTCCGTGTTCAAAACCATATCTTTGCAGAGCCATCCTTTTCCACTTGGCAAGAGACTGCACTATCTCTACCGTCTTACCGCCTATAGCTTTTGCATCAAAATTAACAGGTCTCTCTATCCCATTCAGATAATCATTTAACCCGGAATCAGTTGTAACAAACAACGGTGCAGAAACCCTTGTAAGTTCCAACTGTTCCGATAAGTTTTTTTCAAAATAATCCTTTATTCTTTTAATCGCTATTTGAGTTTCCAAAACATTGTGCATGGATTTATATCCTTTCGGTTCTATAAATTCAACTCTTCCCATTTTTTTACCTCCAATACTTCTTGTAATATAAAATAAAAATGCCCTTCATCCCTGCAAGGGACGAAAGACATAGCTTCCGCGGTACCACCCAATTTAACAAATAGTTCGCTTTATAGATACGGAATGAAATTTATTCGATATCTCCCATCTTATAACGGTATGGATCCGTTTAAGCCTACTTTCATACGATTTCGGTTAAAAACTCCCGGATGTTCTTCAACAAGGCCTTCATACCGACCTTACACCGCCGCCGGCTCGCTTGGATTTACTTTCCTTGTCTACTCTTCCTATCATTGTTGTTCTGTATGTATTTTAGTAAATTATAAAATAGACCTCTGCTTATGTCAATAGAAATTTTTTGAAAAGTATCTATTAAACTAACTGTAGTTACTGTTCATACTATAGCTTAATATAATGTCAGGTTATTGCACTTATGGGGTAAAGAACCATTTTAATATATTCCTAATACTGCCTGTTTTATTTGAGCAACGAATACTGCCTGTCTATAGTAATTATGGCATCATAATCCGGATGCCTTTTCTTTATTTCTTCTTTAACTTCTTCAGCTAATTTTTTCTCATCTTTTTCCTTAAAGTTGTAAGGTACAACCATATCGAATATAAGATTCATATGTTTTTGTCCACCCACTATACGAAAATCGTGTATACTTAATTCATGTGGAAAGTTCTCAAGTATTTTCAAAACCTGTAATTGTGCCTTTCTGACAACTACATCGTCTGTGTTAATGGGATCCATATGCATTACAAGGTGAATTCCTAATTCTTCTGAAATCTCCTTTTCTGCTCTATCTATTATGTCGTGGGCCTCCATTATATCCATATTATACGGCATTTCGGCATGTATTGATGCTATTATTCGCCCGGGTCCATAATCGTGAACTATCAAATCATGTATCCCCATTACTTTCTCGTAGCAAAGGGCTTTATCCATAATTGCTTTTACAAGCTCCTCATCCGGTGCATTACCAAGCAGTGGATTAAGCGTGTCTTTTATAAGGGTAAATCCGTTATATAGTATAAAAAAGGACACAGCCAGACCAACATAACCATCTATGGGAAAGACCGTTAACCTATCTATGATTAGGGACATTGAAACAACTGATGTTGTTATAACATCACCGAGACTGTCAAGGGCGGTAGCTTCCATCACTTTGGAACCTATAGTTTTCCCTAAAGTCTTGTTAAAACTGCTTAGCCATACTTTTATTAAAATTGAAACAACCAAGAGCGCAAAAACGAGTGTATCAAAGGTAAGGGGCTTCGGGGCTCTAATCCTGCCTATGGAGCTTTTTATGAATTGCAGACCCACCAGCATGACCATAAACGAAACTATCATTGCAGCAATGTATTCAAATCTTCCGTGCCCGAAAGGATGCTCCTTGTCTGCGGGTTTACCGCTTATTTTAAAACCTATAACAGTAACCACAGAAGAGGCCACATCGGACAGATTATTAAAAGCATCAGCCAATACCGCTATACTGTTAAGATAAATACCTATAATCAGTTTGACTGTAAAAAGAATAACATTTAATATTATCCCGGAAAAGCCCGATAGGTACCCATATCTCTGTCTTACTTTTCTATCTTTTGCATTATTAAAATCTTTGATAAAAAATCTAATTAGAAATTTTGTAAACAAATATGCTCTCCTTCCTTAGATATATAATGCCCTCTTTAAACAAAAGGCTACACTGGACTTCCATCCGCCCGGGCTGTTAAAATACTTTTTATTTATATCAATAACACACTCTCTTTTAATAATACTATAG
>JAAYKT010000264.1 GCA_012522255.1 Clostridiales bacterium | reverse complement strand
TTCTTAGTACATCATACTTGTTTTCGAATTGCAATGTTTTTTGGGGATTTGATAGGAATTAGTATGAGCAAAAGAAAAACATCTTATTCATAAACTACATTTTGGTGACTCAGCAGGTTGCAACTATTTTTTATTATACCATTCGGCCTGGACAAATTATGGGTGTTGGCATTATAAATTTCAATAAGAAAGCGGCAAATTTGATTGCCGCAAATTTTTCGACCTCTTTTACATCGTGTGGATTCTCTATAACCTTACATAGTCGTTTACAAAATACTCTATCTGCTCAATATTACCAGGGGTTAAGACTGACCACAATATCCTTTCCAGGCTTTTTCCTTTGAGTATTTTGGTGTTTATACTCGAATAACCGGCGTATTCTTTAATAAAAATATCTTTAAACGTTTTAATATGTATTCCCTTTTCAGATCCAGACAAATGTTTAAATGAAAGGATCTCCTGAATTTCGAAAGCTTTCTTTAATTTCTCTTTTCCCACTTTGTAGACAAATATAAGTTCCATCAGGTATTTAATTTGTTCAGCGACTACTGCCCACTCTGCATGTCCTCTTCGTCCGCCCCTTCCAATATAAGAACTTTGGAAATCATCAATGTACTTTCTCAATTCTTTATCCTGACCATCATCAATTTTTGCAAACCGGCGAAGTTGAGTCAACGCATCATTAATAATATAGTTCTCATCAAATGCAATCTTTCTGGTTTCCGACTCGATTCTGGCTCTCTCCAAATATTTTTCTGTAATCGTATTAAAATCAAGATCTGTTATATTGTATTTCATTAAAGCATGGATATCAAACAATTGCTTTATTTGTTCATCCATCCTTTCATTCTGAATTCCTATTGAATTTGGCCCAAGTGTTGTGAGCTTGTCCGAAAACAGGTTGTTTATTGAAAGAACATTGTATTCCATGTCGCTATCAACTGCAAATATATTTCTACCTGATTTCTTGCTTATTTCAATCTTACACGGATATGAAATAAACTCAATTTTTATTTCCTGCTTACCACTGTTTACTCGAAGCTCATTCTCATAACAGACTGAGGGTATGGGTACAAAGAATGTATATAATGACAATTCTGTCTTGGGTTTATTTGGGACATGTTCTCTGAATTTGAAAAAGCGCTCGTCAGCTCCCAATTTATCTTCTATCGTTTTAAGTGTTTCCAGAATTTCATCCTTTGTTCCATTAAAAATCAAATCTATATCAACACTTGTTCTTTGATCCTGTATTGGGAGATAGAACTGAACTGCCGCTCCGCCCTTTAGTACAACTCGCTCCTTAAGAATCTGCTGTATCTGAAGAAATATTTCAAGATCCCATAAAAACAATTCCATCCTTACAATATTTCTAAGTCCATAAAGCTCCATCCTGTTTTCTAGAGTTCCCCTTAAAAAACAGGTTTCATTATGAATCAAGTTTTTCTTGTAATCATTCATTTGTTTCCACTCCTGATCATATCAACAAATTTATAGGCCGCTTCGCTAATATATTTGCTCTCAACAATGAACCGGATGTCATAATGGGTATTTCTATCATAAGCTGCCTGTATAAGCTTCTTTTTATCAATAACTCCTCTGAATTCCATATGCGAATATATTCTGGCAAGCTCCTGCAGAGGTAATGGAAAGTCTTGACGCGTCACTTCGTAATACAGATCGACGAATGCTTTTTCATTTGAGGCAAAGCCATTCGCTGCATAATCAAATTTACTTGTTTCATATAGAATAACAATATCATTAAGTGTGTTGAGTTTGACAATTGTATTGCTTGTTTTTAGTTCATTCGAAGAAACAACATGAATATTGTTTTTTAACAGCATATCTTCAATTTCATCCTTGCTGTACTTGTCTGCAAAAAGCATTATTGGATAACTATCCGGCACATGTTGCATATGCTTAAGTAAAACATCAATTCCGGAGATATAGAACTGTAAACCCGTTTCTTGTAGCATTTCACTAATTTTATTGGCCAGAAAAGACACAAGCGGTTTATCATCTATGGCATGGTAGTTTAAAGTATACTTCCCTTTGCCTACGCGAGTAAGGTAACCCTGCTCCACCATGTTATATAAATCCCAATAGAGGGTCGACCTTTTTATGTTTAGTACATTTTGAGCATCTTCAACTTTGAAGAAGCTTTTTTCGCCGAATGTTTTTTTGATAATCTCAAATTTCTTATCCAAAGCACTTTTCTTATTTTGCATAAATATCCACCTCTTAAAGTCATCATACCACATACTATAAATGAATTCAATAAAAAAGCGGCCAATTTGATATTTGCCGCTTTTTTATTGAATTTAATGATATGTAGCTCTTTATAGCCCATACAATAGAGCTATAAAGTATCTTCAAAAGATTTGCGGCCAATATCAAATTGGCCGCAAATTTATTGAATTTCAATCTTTATTGTAATTTCACCTTACTGCTTCCCTCCGCGC
>JAAYKT010000263.1 GCA_012522255.1 Clostridiales bacterium | reverse complement strand
TTATGTAGGTGTCTATTATTCTTTTTGATATTTCTTTTGCCAGTTCTTCCTTATATAAATGCGAGGTCATGTTTCTGTCTTTTATCATTGCAAGCCAACTATCTTCATTTAGTATAAGTCTTTGTAAGTATGCTTCTTGTATAACTGCTTTCGGTGAATTCTTATCCATTATTCCAAGGGATTCTAAATAATCTTTAGTGGTTTTCCAGGCTAATTCATAGGTAAATTCAAATCTTTGAATTAATGCATCACGCACAATTGCACTGTCTTTTTCCTTATAAAGCTCGTCTGCTGCTTCTTCTAATCTTTGTAATGCTTTTATAAAATTATTAATCTTTATCTCCAATTTGTTCATATATAATAACACCATCCTTATTAATATTTTCTAATAAGTCGGAGTCTGTCTCTTCATTGATAAAAACAATGTCTATTTTCTTTAAGGTTTCTATTTCAATTATTTCGTGGTAAAGCATTGTTTTATCTTTATCTATTGCCGATGGCGCGATAATAGCTATATCATAATCGCTTGTATCAGTATTATCTTTCCTGCTTCGCGAGCCATATAAAATTATTTGTTCCACCTTATATTTGGTGGCAATATTCTTAATGCTTTTTATAACTTTATCATTCATAATTTCAATTTTAATCATAAAAACCTCTTTTATCGGTTTTAAGTTATTCTCTTTTGCTCAGTGCCGCTTTGATGAAGTGGCGGAACAAGGGTGCCGGGTTATTGGGACGGGATTTGTATTCCGGGTGGAATAAGCAGCCCACAAACCAGGGGTGATCCTTCAATTCTATTATTTCTATTTGTTCTCCGTCGTGGGAGGTCCCGCTTATTATAAGGCTGTTGGGTATAAGGCCTTGTATGTTTTCTTTTGTAAACTCGTATTGGTGCCTGTGGCGCTCGTGGATCAGGTCTGTTTGGTAGGCATCGCGGGCTTTGGTGTTTTCTGCGAGTTGACAGGGTTGATGTCCGAGGATCATTTTGTCGCCGGTCACCGGTCTCCGGTCGCCTGTCTTGTTAGGGTCATTACTTTGGGGGGAGGATTCTTCGCTGCGCTCAGAATGACAATAATGGGCACCGGGCTCCTGGCTCCTGGCTCCTGGCATGTTAGGGTTGTGTCTTTGGGGGCTGTGGGATTCGGCGTATTCCAGAAGTGCCATTTCCATGCCAAGGCATATGCCGAAGAAGGGAATTTTGTTCTCTCTGGCATATTTGACGGTGGTGGTCATTCCGGTGGTGTCTTTGCAGTCAAAGCCTCCGGGTATGAGTATTCCATCGATGTTTTTCATTTGTTCTTCTATGTTTTCTTCATTAAGGTTTTTGGAGTTTATCCAATTTATATTGACTCTTGCATCGTTTGCGATACCACCGTGGCATAAGGCTTCCGCCACGGATAAATAGGCATCGTGAAGTTCAACATATTTGCCTACTATCGCTATGTTGGTTTCTTTATTGGGATGCAGGATTTTGTTCACTATTTCAGTCCATTCATCAAGTTTGGGCTCCTCGCTCGGCAGGGAAAGTTTTTTTACAACCATGGTGTCCAAGCCTTCTTTATTCAACAGCAAAGGTACCTGGTACAAGGTATCCGCATCGGTGTTTTGAAAAACTGAGCTTCCGTCCACGTTGCAAAAAAGCCCGATTTTGTCCTTCAGCTCCCTGGATAAAGGTTTTTCAGTTCTGCATACTATGATATCCGGCTGAATACCTATGCTTCTAAGTTCTTTTACGCTGTGTTGGGTGGGTTTGGTCTTGAGCTCTCCCGCTTTGCTCAGGTATGGTACCAAGGTCACATGAATAAAAAGCACGTTTTCGGGGCCGACTTCATATTTTACTTGTCTGATTGCTTCAAGGAAAGGCAGGCTCTCGATGTCGCCTACGGTGCCCCCTATTTCCACTATGACCACGTCGGGGTTGGCTTCTTTGCCTACTTTGTATATTCTTGATATGATTTCGTTGGTTATGTGGGGGATTACCTGGACGGTGCCGCCCTGGTAGTCACCTTTTCTTTCTTTGTTTATGACGGTCCAGTAAACTTTGCCTGTGGTGATGCTGCTGCTTTTTGAAAGGTTTGTGTCGGTAAATCTTTCGTAATGCCCAAGGTCCAGGTCTGTTTCTGATCCGTCGTCGGTGACAAAGACTTCTCCATGTTGATAGGGCGACATGGTGCCGGGATCTATATTAAGGTAGGGATCTATTTTTTGGATTATTACTTTGAGGCCTCTGTTTTTGAGAAGCCTTCCCAATGAGGCTGCGGTTATGCCTTTGCCCAAGGATGATACGACACCTCCGGTAACGAATATGTATTTCAAGTTTATCCACTCCAGTTCGTAAATTGTTTGGTATACAGTTAATTTATGGTTTCTTATTTATTCTATTATTATAACTTATTTAGTTTATACTTACAAAAAAGAAATTTCAATATGTTTT
>JAAYKT010000262.1 GCA_012522255.1 Clostridiales bacterium | reverse complement strand
TATATTTAAATCTTTGTGTAATGGTTAAGGCATCAAATACACCTGTGTTTGTAGTTATGAATGCTTCATCGGGAAAAGACGGAAACTCCTGTTGAAATTCTTCCTCTGAAATATCTTGTAATTTGTATTCCCGCCACATAAGCTGGCGTAAAGTACAACCATCATCAAAAAGCTTTCTTTGATAAGGATCAAGGTCTATCTCATGCAGTTTTCCGGCTATTCCTTTACTGTGCCATTTAACCGCAATATGAACCTCATTCTTGAATTGACTTTTAGCACCTGAACCCTTATACCAATTATAGAAAAACGCTTTGTATTTTGAATGTCCTTTAATGGCTGCATTAAAGATTTTATAGAAATTGTTGCCGATCCCATTGGCTGTACTCTCAATACAAATAAAAGCTTCATCAGATTTATTAAGCGATTGTTCAAGTGCTAATAATCCTTTTTCCTGTTGTTGTTCTGACCAAAACGCAAACTCTGAACAATGGATTATTTCATTTGTGAATGATCTTCCGACTGTCTTATATCCGCATACTTTAACCGCTATTCGTGAACCGTTTTCCAGAAGTAACTCCATTTTGTTGTTACGCTTTTCTGGAATCCTGTACTTATCAGGAATTGATTCATACATCTGTTTCAAGCGATTAAATATATTCTGAACTGAATCAGTATCATATGATAACATCATGTAATTACTTTTAGATTTCAGATGTGCCGACCATAGCATTAAACCCAACATTACCGTTGTCATTCCTAATTGTCTTGATTTGAGAATTATGTTGTATCTGCCTTTGTGGGATAAAAAATCCCCTTGCTCACTGTTAAGAACAAAGGGGATAATCTTTCCTTCTGCATCAGTAATTTTTACAAAATTCTTCAACCATAAGGCAGGATCGGCATTAATTATTTTTAACTTGTCCTGTGTGTCCATTGGTTGCCTTGCCAAACTCTCACCACTTTATTAATCTATTTCCAAACCGTCATCAATACTGGTTTTATCGTTTTTCAGGTTTTTCTTTACTTTGTCTTGAAGCATTAGAAAAGTCTTAACCGCCTGACTATCACCTGATTTTGCTTTATCCTTTATTGCTTTATAGACTTCAAGAAAGTCTTGTGTGCTTTGTTCCTCAAGCATCACATTGATAAGCCTTTTATATACCTCACTTTTTTCCCATAACTTCAAGGCAATCCATGAATTATGCTTATTCGTCAAATACCTTTTTTCAAATTCTTCTTTGCTCATTTTAGAATAGTCTGTTTTTGTATTACTCAAACCGTTCTTATACATGAAATAAGCGTATTTTACATGATTATGTAAATTATTAAGTTCCTGTATTAATCCCACTCTGTTCAACTCCTTTGTTTTTCACAATAATAAAGGGATAACCTTTTCCGATTACCCCCAGCATTTCTTTTATTTCCTTGTTTGTTTTTATTCGTCTATATCCTATTGTCTCAAGCTGTCCTCTTATCTTTTTTAGTTGATTTTTTGTTAGTTCCCATCTATATTTTTTCGATAGATAATCAATAATTTCTTTTTCGGTAGTATAACCTTTTTCAGGCAATAGGACATTAATTGAATCAATAATGTCTTTTACTCTTTCATCACTTGCTTTTGTTGTTGTCCTGCTTTTTATGATCTTCTTTATTTCTCCTGAATCAGTATCTACCAATTCATATTTTATTTGCTTATGTTGTGGGTAAAGGTATTGTGCTGTTTCTTGCCCTTCTCCACGATAAAACATTTCATATGAAGTTCCTTTAATCGTATATCCTTTTTCTTTCCACCTTTTCCCTTGATGTTCAATCCGCTTTACCTGTTCAAATACCCATGAAGGAATAGCATAGAAATTTACCCTCTTGTCCTGCTTTTTATCAATAGATAAAGCTTGTGCCTTTTTAAGCAAAACTTCAGGAATTTTACCATCATCCAGTTTTCTAACAAGATCATGATATATAAGAACCGCTATTCTTTGGCTTATACGATTTATGTTTGTAGGGGAAACATTTAATAATTTACCCAGGTATGACAGTGAAACAAAGAAAACAACATCACCATCTGAATTTGTATAGTTTTCACCATAAATGTTATCTCTTGCAACGGTGACAAGTTTAATAAAAGTCTCTTTAGCATATCTGATATTTTTATCAGCTTGCGGACATAGTTCAGCAAATATCCCCATATTAAGGCTATATAAAATTCTATCAAGATTTGTTTTTTGTTCAATGCTCCATTCTGTTTCCTTAATTGATAGATTGAATATGGCTTTAATAAATTCTATTGCTTTATGTTCGCTTTTAAAATTCCCTATTGTTTCGATAATCTGTTTAACATTCATTGTTAAACCACAAGAACCAGAATGGCATTTATATAACCAAACC
>JAAYKT010000261.1 GCA_012522255.1 Clostridiales bacterium | reverse complement strand
GTTGGATTTACTACGGAAACGCCTAATTTATTTAGAAGGAATGAGATGATTAAGACTATAACTATTAACCAAACGAACAGAATAAACGAATGCGGTATTTTGTTTCCGACTCTTTCAACCCATGCTAAGAATCCTTTGTTTGGATCTTTTCTTTTTTCAGTGCCTGTATTCATACAAACCCTCCTTTTTCATGATTAATGATATGAAAATACACGGTTACCTCCTTTCCATATTTATACAGTTAAATGACTTATATATTTATGCCTATACTACTTTATTACGGGACATACGAAATTATCACACATAGATAATGTGTATTTTACAAAGAATGGTTTGTATGCTTTTTACGCAAAAAAATAAAAACCCGGGTCATACCCGGGTTTGCTTAATAATAATGCTTTTTACTTGCCTGCAGCTATTTTTATATTTGCCTGATGCTTTGCATCTACTTTATTTGTTCCATGAGTTCTGCTGTTCAGAAAATGGACACAAAAATGGCCATCCATACCGTTTCCTTTTACTGCATCCAAATTAGTACCGCTTCCAAAACCACCGCTTCGTCCCTTTACATAGGCTTCTTTTGGCTTTGCATCTAATCCTGCATGGGGCATACCTATCATGGATGCCGCTATTCTCCTGTCATCAACAACAACTATCACAGGTCTTCTATCCCAGCTCCACTTTCCGCCCCAAATCTTTTTCATAATATTTGTGTCTTCTTTGGTTAAAGTTTCGCAATCGGCATGATTACCGCCATAACTTCTTTGAATATTAAAACTTTTGCCTGTTTTAACATCAATTATTTGGGCTTTAGCATCTCTTGGAAAAATTTTAATTACTTCTGTCCACCAGTCTAACATTTCACCATATGTACTATTTTTAATTATCTCCTTGCGTTTGATTACACCTCTGCTTGTAATCTTTTGACCGGCCCTAAAAAAAGCATCCTTAGTTTTATCGCCTACTATCCCATCAACCGAAAGTCCAATGCTTGTTTGAAAAGCCTTTATTGATTCCTCTGTCATAGGACCGAACAATCCGTCAATTATTCCATCATAAAAACCCAAGTTCTTTAAAGCCGTCTGTATTTCTTTAACATCCTCTTCTAAAGGTTCAAGGCTTGTCCCCAATTTTTGCAAGGCATTTAAGGTTGCTTCGCCTACTAATCCATCTGCCTTTAATCCGTTTTTTGTTTGAAACTTTATTACCGCTTCCTCCGTCAAATTACCAAAATAACCTGTTGCATCACAATCTAAATATCCTTGGTTTATAAGATTATTTTGTAAATCCTCCACAGAAGCTCCTGTACTGCCTATTTTTAATATGTCCGCATAAGCCGGTGCCGTAATAAGCACAGTCAGCACAATAATAAAGATAAACATTTTTTTCTTACCCATTTTTTACCCCCTTAGCCACAAGAACAATAAAAATGTTAAACTATGGTACAGGCATATCTATCTATAGTTTACTGAAACATCTATTCCATTTCAATGGTAATTTATTACAACACTTTTACCTACCCACCAATTCTCATCATATCTCTTTTGACATTTTCTCCTTCATTTATATGATGCCTCTGAGGTTTTGCCTTGATTGCCGACTCTACAATGACTCTTATATCTTTTCCGCTTCTTAGCGCCTCTTTTACATCTATTTCCTGGTTGGAATGAAGACATGGCTTTATTTTACCATCAGCCGTAAGTCTTATTCTGTTGCAATTCTTGCAAAAATGGTGGCTTATAGGATTAATCAATCCGACCGTTCCTTTTGCCCCGGGCAACTTATAGTACACCGCAGGGCTTGACTCATCTTCCCTTGGAATAGGTTTTAATTCATTAAATCTATCTAAAATCAGTGTATTGGATACAAACTTTTCTTTTGCCCATTCACTCGCTTGCCCAATAGGCATCAGTTCTATAAATCTTACGTGAATATCATCATAAACAGTGAGATTAACAAAATCCTCTATCTCATCATCATTAAAACCGCCAATAAGAACGGTGTTAATTTTTATTGGCAACAACCTTACTTTTTTAGATTCATCAATGCCTTCCAAAACATCTTTTAAGGAGCCGAATCTTGTGATGTATTTATATTTTTCGGCATCTAAGGTATCGAGGCTTATGTTTACTCTTTTTAACCCCGATTCTTTCAAATCTTTTGCCTTCTCCTTAAGTTGTATACCGTTGGTTGTTATGGCGATATCTTTTATGCTATCTATTTTATTAATATTTTTGATAAGGCCTGAAACACCCTTGCGTGTTAAAGGCTCCCCCCCTGTTATCCTGACTTTTCGCATCCCTAAAGAAGCACATACCTTAACTACTTCATAAATCTCTTCCAAGCTCAACATATCATCGTGAGACTTTTTGTCAGATATACCATCTTGGGGCATGCAATACCTGCACCTTAAATTGCACCGGTCAGTAACGGATATCCTAAGGTACTCAATTTTTCTTTCATATTTATCTTTCATTATTTCACCATTATGGGTCAAATCCACATATATTTGCTTAATACCTGCTTACAATATGATATTCAACTGTCATACGTTTTCTATATCATTCTTCAGGTATGGTCATTAAGCTATTTATATCCTTACAATCTCCCCTATGTTGATTGTTTCATATCCGCCCATTTTCCTTAATTCATTTTTAAACTCTGCTGATGTTATAACATCTAAGAATAATTGTATCATATTTTCTTCTAAGAATTCTACAGGTATTGCAAAGTCATAATCTTCCTCACCAATGGGTATAAAATCCAGCTCCATAGCTTTTGCGGCCGAATATACACCCATCCCAACGTCGGCGGAACCGGATGCCACTGCAGCTGCTACTGCCATATGCGTAGTCATTTCCCTTTCATAACCTTTAATTTCTTCTGCTTTGATACCGGCTTTTTTTAGCAAATAGTCAGTAAGTATTCTTGTTCCTGCTCCTTTCTGACGGTTTACAAAAACTATACCTCTTTGTAAAAGGTCTTCAATCGTTTGAATGCTTTTTGGATTACCTTTTTTTATAATCATTCCCTGTGTCCTTTTTACTCCTTTTATAAGAGCTATCTTCCTATCAGACAAATGTTTTTTTATATAAGCGATATTATATTTACCTGAATTTTCGTCTAAAAGATGAATTGGCGCTATGTGAGCTTCATCCCTTCTCAAAGCCATTATTCCACCCATACTTCCTACATGAGCAGAGGAAAGGTTATAAACAGAATCCTTCTTATGCATTAAATTGCCTATAATATCCATTGCCAAATCATGGCTTCCAATTGATACAATGGTATTTTCTATATCTTCTATATCTTTTAACAATCTAATTTTAACAATCTCTCCCGCCTCGTGGCCTTCACTGTTTTTAGGTATTTCCAATATACCGTCAGCTCTTACTAAGGACATGGTCACGCCAGCCCCCCTGCTTAAAGGGGTGGCAATAAGCTTTTCCCCCACTTTTCCTATTTTAATTCTTACATACTCCCTGTTTTGTACCGAAGATATCAATCTCCTTGATAATATAGATTCAATAAAGTTCACTCTTGGCGGTTTTTTCCCTGCTCTCGACATAATAAGGGGTTTTGCAAAGATTTCAAAAACGATATATGCGGATACGGGATATCCGGGTACCCCTAATACGGGTTTTTCGTTTATTATTCCGAGTACCGCCGGTTTACCGGGTTTTGCTGCTATGCCATGGGTTAAAAGTTGTCCCAAGTCCTTTACCAAGGCCTGTGTAAAATCTTCACTACCCGCAGAGGAACCTGCATTTATTATTATTATATCATTTTCTTTTACAGCGTTTTTTATGGTTTTTCTCAACAAATCGTAATCGTCAGGCACAGGTTTATATCTGATCGGCTCTCCTCCATATTCTTTAATCAGATTTTCAAACATCCTGGAATTTGATTCAAATATATCTCCTTGCTCAAGGACGGTACCGGGTTCTACCACCTCAGTGCCGGTGGGAATAATTCCAACCTTTGGTTTTGTGTAGACACAAATATCCGTTATACCGCCTGATAAAAGTGCCCCTATATCTACAGGCCTTATGGTATGATTTGACGGAATTATCATTTCATGGGCCACTATATCTTCTCCAATAGGCCTGATATGTTGCCATGGATATGCTGATGCTATGATTTTCAAAGAATCTCCACCGGTTTCCGTAACATCCTCAATCATTATAACAGCATCATAGGGCTCAATTATCGGATCCCCGGTATCCACATATATATAATGACTGTTCTTTTTTAGAATAATCGGATTGACCTCCGTAGCGCCAAATGTATCAACAGCTTTTACTGCAATACCATCCATAGCAGCGGCATTAAAATTAGGAGAAGAGTATTTGGCAAACACAGGTTCAGCCGCAATCCTGCTCAATGAATCAATGACTTTTATAGTCTCATTTTTCTTTCTTACACCTGCTTTTTCTATAAAAAGCTTTAGCGCCTCATCTATATCCATGTTATTTAGGTATATGTTCCTATCCATTTATGCACACCCTCCTCTATTTATCATGGTAAATAAAAATGTTTAATTTGAAAACTCATAAGGAGCTGAGTATCCAGTGTTTTAAGAGTAATTGAAAAGCTCCACTTTTACCTTTTCACCTTTTTTTATGCCTTCTTTATTTCCTTCGATGCGGATAAAGCCCTTGGATCTTGCCACTTTTGATATTGCAGCAGATTTCCCGTATACCGGAATTGCTTTATACTCATTATCATCAAAGTATAAATCAACAGCTTGATAAGTTTCTTTTCCCGGCGCAGAATGTATGTTCTCCGAAGAAACCGCATCAATCAGTATTTTATCTTCTTCCGACGAATAAAGCTTTTTTATTAGATAGTCGACAAAAATCCTATAAATAATCATCGCTGATGATGGGTGACCCGGTAAGCCAAATATAGCCTTGTTATCTACCTTCCCGACTATAGTGGGTTTTCCGGGTTTCACTGCAACACCATGGATAAATATTTCACCGTTATCCAAAGCTTCTATTACAT
>JAAYKT010000260.1 GCA_012522255.1 Clostridiales bacterium | reverse complement strand
TTATAGTATTTATAAAAAAATAAATAAGATACTATTATTTGTTAATTATACTAAACTATGTCTTCTACATATACGTTAAAATTCCTTCATCTATTTTAAATATAGACAAAATAGGTTATTATTAGATAAGAATATTTTAAAGGAGGATTTTATGGCGAATTACATATTAAACAAATATATAGACATAAGCAAAGAAGTTTTAAATGCACTGGAGTTTAATAAGCCTATTGTAGCTTTGGAATCCACGATTATATCTCATGGCATGCCTTATCCTAAAAATATGGAAACAGCTATAGGATTAGAGAGCATAATTAAAGAAAATGGTGCGATTCCTGCAACTATAGCAATAATTGATGGGCGAATTAAAGTAGGGCTGAATAGTGAACAAATTGAATACCTTTCATATGATAAAAATATTGTGAAAGTCAGCAGGCGCGATATACCTTATGTTATAGCGATGGGTATAAGTGGAGCTACCACAGTTGCTTCCACAATGATTTTTTCAAACATCTGCGGTATCAGACTTTTTTCGACAGGCGGAATAGGCGGAGTACACCGCGGAGCCGAAAAGACTTTTGATATATCTGCAGATTTAACAGAACTTTCAACTACTTCTGTTGCTATTGTATGTGCAGGGGTCAAATCAATTTTAGACATAAACCTAACATTGGAGAAGTTAGAAACATTGGGTGTTCCTGTTATAGGCTATAAAACTGACAATTTCCCTGCCTTTTATTTAAGAGAAAGCGGCTTTAAAACTGATGTAAAGGCAGAAACACCGATACAATGTGCAGAAATTTTAAAAGCAAAATGGGATTTAGGACTTTTGGGCGGTGTCGTAATAGCCAATCCTATTCCAAAGGAATATGAAGGCAATAAGGATATCATTGATTCTGCTATTGAAACTGCACTAAAAGAAGCTCAAGCTCTTAAGATAGCAGGTAAAGAGACAACGCC
Source organism: Clostridiales bacterium (assembly GCA_012522255.1). Lineage (GTDB taxonomy): Bacteria > Bacillota > Clostridia > Lutisporales > Lutisporaceae > JAAYKT01. The sequence goes on along the minus strand of JAAYKT010000260.1, from coordinate 1,268 downwards.
TTTTCTACTGGATAAAGTAAAAGATTTAACAGGTGGAGAAAGCTTAGAGGCTAATATTGCTTTGGCAAATAACAATGCAGACTTAGCAGCAAAAATTGCCGTAGAATATTGTAAGCTACAAAGATAATTATCTTTGTAACTTATAATTATTAATCCAATATCTATCTATGAAGGTTCCGTTATCAATTTATTCCGATAAGTTTAAACTGTACTTTTTATTTATCTGAATCATAGGCTTTTCTGAAAAGAATGATATAATCATCTTTGCACATTTTTCGTGGATTACTGTCATTGGAACCGTTTTTTAACGACATCTCTGACAACAAAACAAAGTCATCAGGTTTAATATCCAAAGACCTTATGCCGGGTAAACCGATTTCTTTGGAAAGCTTTTTAATATGTTCTATTCCCTTGATAGCTGCCGTATAATCATCCGTTTCTTCTATGCCCATAGCTCTCGCTATTTTTGCATATTTGCGCTGTGCAAAATGCAAATTATATTCCATAACAAAAGGAAGCAAAATTGCATTGCACATACCATGAGGCGCATCATAAATGCTTCCTAAGGCTTCAGCCATGCAATGCACCGAGCCTACGTCAGCATGACTGAAGGATAATCCTGCTAAAAGACTTCCCATCATCATCTTATCCCTGGCTTCTTAGTTATTGCCATTTTTTACAGCTTCAACAATACTGTCAGAAATGAGTTCAACAGCATATAAACCGACTGACTCAGCAATAGGATTGGTACAATTCACTGTATATCCTTCTATAGCATGTGTTAAAGCATCTATACCTGTTGATGCTGTAATAACAGGGGGTAGCGTAAGTGTGAGTTCGGGATCAATTATTGCAACTCTTGCCGCGATTGCAGTACTTTTGATTGTAAATTTAAACTTTTCTTTAGTATCAGTAATAACTGAAGAAAAAGTAATTTCACTGCCAGTGCCTGCGGTTGTAGGAATCGTTATAAGAGGTAAACAGTCATCTTTTATTTTACTTTTATCTGTATAATCCCTGACTTTACCGCCTTGTTTTGACAACACTGTTACTGCTTTGGCAGCATCTATTGAGCTTCCGCCACCAAAAGCAACTATTGCATCTACTGACTCATGTATTGCTATCTTAGCGCAATGCTCAACATTGTAATCCTTAGGATTGGCCTCTATTTTGTCATATATTACATAATTAATATTTCTTTCGTTGATTATATCTGTAATTTCATTCACCAACTTAGATTTCACTAAACCTTTATCAGTTACTATCAT